>JBKQRA010000071.1:0-43277 GCA_052144065.1 Methylovirgula sp.
CGCCGACGCGCTCGAGGGCATCGTCGGCCTGCACGACGCCTCGACCATCGCCGCGGTCATCGTCGAGCCGATGGCGGGTTCGACCGGCGTGCTGCCGCCGCCGAAAGGCTATCTGCAGAAGCTGCGCGCCATTTGCGACAAATATGGAATCCTCTTGATCTTCGACGAGGTGATCTGCGGCTTCGGCCGGCTCGGCTATTCCTTCGCCGCGGAACGCTACGGCGTGATCCCCGACATGATCACCTTCGCCAAGGGCATTACGTCCGGCACCGTGCCGATGGGCGGCGTCGCGATCCGCAAAGGCATCTATGACGCCTTCATGAAAGGCCCGGACCACGCAGTCGAGCTCTTTCATGGCTATACTTATTCCGGCCATCCGCTCGCTTGCGCGGCCGGCCTTGCGACGCTTGATCTCTACGCCAATGAAAATCTCTTCGAGCGCGCCAAGAACATCGAGCCAGTCTGGGCCGACGCCGTGCATTCGCTGAAAGGTCTGCCGAATGTGCTCGACATCCGCAATTGCGGTTTGACGGCGGCAATCGATCTCGCGCCACGCCCCGATGCGCCCGGCAAGCGCGCTTTTGAAGCGATGGATAAGGCGTTCCACGAGTACGATCTTCTGATCCGCCTGGCTGGCGAGTCGATCGTTCTCACCCCGCCGCTGATCATCAGCGAGGCGCAGATCGATGAGATTGTCGACAAGCTGAGCAAGACGCTGAAGGCGGTGGCGTAATGAGCCCTATGTCGCGAGCGATTCGCCCCAATCACGCAGCGCCTCGATGACCGGCCATGCCTGTCGGCCGCGATCCGTCAGACAATATTCCACCTTGGGTGGGATTTCCGGATAGATCGTCCGCTGCACGACGCCCTGATCTTCGAGAAAGCGCAGCCGTTCGGTCAGGGTCTTGGGGCTAATGCCCGGCAACGCCATGAGCAATACGCCGAAGCGGCAAGTGTTCTGGAAAAGCGCGCGCAGGATCAAGAGAGTCCATTTGCCCCCCAGCACATTGACAGCCCTCTCGATCGGACACCCGCGCTCGCCCATGTCAGTTCCAATAAGAATATTAGTTTCATATTTGAAACTATATATCTAAAAGGTGCTTACTTCAAATTGGAAATCAACCAGATTAGATGGGCCGCCAACCACAATCCTATGGAGGCTCGTCCATGCAGGCCATGCGTAAGTCGTCGCGTTTGACGCGCGGAACCATCCTCTTCATCGCGCTGATCCAAATCGTCCTCGGGATCATCTTCATCTTGAGCCCCGCGACATTCCCTGTCCTACTCGGCTTGCCGTCGGCGCCGACATGGACCGATTGGATGTTCGGCATGCTCGGCGCCCGCGCGCTTGGCTTCGCCTATGGGATGATCATCGCCCAGCGCGATCTTCCGCGTCATGCGTCTTGGCTCATTTCCATGATCATCGTCCAAGCCATCGATTGGATCGCGACGATCCTGGCGGTTTTTGCCGGCAAGGTGACGCTCGCGCAAGTCTCCACGGCTTCGTTTCTTCCGATCCTGTTCATTGCGGTGCTCATTGGCGAACTTGCGCGGCAGCGGGCCTCGGCGCCGTTTTCGGAGGCACGATGAGTGCACTGGCCGCCTACCTCTTCGCCTGGCTGCAGGATGCTGCCTTTTATCGTGATATGAGTCGTGCGGCCGCTGATCTGGCACAGGAGACCGATGACAATGATTGCGGCACTTGGCTGGATGTTGGATGCGGGCCGGGGGATTTGACGCGCATCGCTGCGGCGCAGGGCTATGCGTCGCGCGGAATCGATTGCGACCCCGCGATGATCGAGATGGCGCGACGGCTCGGCGCTGCGCGCGGAAGTCCGGCGCAATTCGCAGTTTCCGACTGTGCGGCGGAGAGCCTGCGCACCGAACGCTATGATGTCGTTTCTGCGTCTTCGCTGCTGATCGTCATGCCCAATCCCGCTGCGGTCCTTCAGCAGCTCGTGGCACTCACAAAACCGAATGGAAAAGTTTTGATCATCGAGGCATCCGGTGCGATGACGCGACGGCATGCCTTCGGCAAGATCGTTTTGGGCGACCTCGGCAGCCGCGCTTATATGCTCGGTGTCTGGGCCATGTTCCGTGCCGGGCGTGTGCTTAAAGATGGGGTTTTCCATCAAACCGGATTGTCGGTTACGCATCACCTGCTTTTGGCTGGATTGGCCCGCGCTAGTATCGTTCGGCGTGCCACTGACGAGGCGCCCGAAGTCGCAGCGTAAGTGGCGGATTCTCTTTTCACATCACATCATGCACACGAACCGCGTCACGAACGATTCGTTCAAAAGATTGATATTGGACATCGCGAAATTTAATTTGGCCGCAGCGGCGGTGCTCTGCCGCTCGGCAGCAACTTTGGCTACCGAGCGCCCAGTCTCTCCGTGGTGTCATCGGTGATGACGTCCGGCGCTTGTTACCGCGTATAAAGGGTCAAGTCGACCGCCGCACCGACAATTTAAGCGCGTGCCGCTTTTCAGCGGCGCCGCCGGCCGGCTGCAAGGTCTTGCGAAAATTCTCGCGCTTCGCGTGGATCGAGGCGATCACATAGCCCATAGGAATGCCGAGATCGACGAGCGCCGCCTCCGACAATTGCAGGCTTGCCTCGATCGTCTCGGGCACGGCGTCGGTGGCGCCAATCTCATAAAGCTTGCTCGCATGTTCGGCGTCGCGCGCCCGTGCGACAATCGTCAGATCGGCGCGCAGGCTGCGCGCGACAGTGACGATCTCTTCGGAGGCCGCCGGCGCATCGACGGTGATGATGAGCGCCCGCGTCTTCATCAGCCCGCAGCGGAGCAGAAAGTCCTGCCGCGTCGCATTGCCCCAATAAATGTCGACGCCTTCGCGCCGCCAGGCTTTGACATTCGCCGCATTGGTATCGATGGCGAGATAGGGAATCTTGTGAACGCTCAGCATTTCGCCGACGAGCTGCCCGACACGGCCATAGCCGACGAGGATCACCTTATGCGCGCTTTCTTCGGCGATGGTCGGCACCTTGGCCAGTTCTTCGTCGCTCACTCTCGCCCGACGCGCCATCTGGCTCGCAAGGCCGCCAAGAACGGGAATGGCCAGCATCGATAGAGTCACGGCGACCATGGCGTCGGCGCCAAGTCCGGCCGGCAACGCCTTACCGGCGACGGCCGTTGTGATCATCACGAAAGCGAATTCGCCGCCCGGGCCAAGCATCAAGGCTGACTCGGCGGAAATCGTGTGCGGCAGCCGCAGCACGCGGCCGGCGAGATAGGTGACGACGAATTTGATCGCGATGATCGCGACCGCCAGCCCAAGCGTCGGCAACGGCGCCGAGACGACAAGCGAGAGATCGAGGCCGGCGCCGATGGAGACGAAGAAGAGGCCGAGCAGCAGACCTTTGAAGGGCTCGATCGTCACTTCGATCTCGCGGCGAAATTCCGTTTCGGCGAGCAGCAAGCCGGCGACAAAGGCGCCAAGGCCCATCGAGAGGCCGGCAATGGCGGAAAGAACGCCCGCCCCCACGACGACGAGCAGGCAGGCCGCCATGAAGAATTCCGTCGTGCCCGCCGCAGCGACGAGATGGAAGAAGGGCCGCATCACCAGCCGGCCGATGAGCACGACGGCCGAGAGGCCGCCGATCGCGGGCACGACGAGATACAAGAGGACGGTGCCGAGATCGCCGTCATGGGTGCCAAGCATCATCACCATGAACAGGAGCGGCGCGACCATCAGATCCTGGAACAGCAGGACCGAGAAGATCGTGCGGCCCATGCTGGTGCCAAGCTTCTTGCGGTCGGCGAGTTCGGGAATGACGATGGCCGTCGAGGACAGTGCCAGCGCGAAGCCAAGAACGACCGCCGCATTCGGTGCGATCTTCAAACCGATCGCCGCAAGCGCCAGCACGGTGGCGCAGCCGAAGACCTGGACAAGGCCGAAGCCGAAGACGAGCCGGCGCAGGCGCACGAGGCGCTGCCAGCTCAGTTCCAGGCCGATCATGAAGAGCAGAAAGACGACGCCGAATTCGGCGATCGGCTCGATCTGCGCCACATTGCTGAGCACGAAGATCGAGACAAACGCCGAGACGAAGCTCGCGGCCCAGGGCGAACTGTGCCAATCAAACCCGCTGATGCCGGGCAGATGCTGCACGCCAAGGCTCAGCCCATAAGGCCCGAGCAGAAAGCCCGCCGCGAGGAAGCCATAGATGGGGCTCAGCCGCAGCCGGCGAAACAGCGGTGCGACGACGCCCGCCGTGCCGAGAAACAGCAGCAGTTCCTTATATTGCTCCGGGGCGAATTCAGTCATTGGTGTCCTGTTCGTCCTGGTTTCGTTATCCTGGCTTTACATCGAACCCGACGGCGCTTTCGGCGCCTTCGTCCGCATCCATTCGATCTGTCGCACGATCACAAAGGCGGCGAGCAGCGCCGCCGGGAGCAACACCGATCCAAGTTTCAGCGCGCGAGTCATATAGACCGACGTGAAACAGCCGATGCCGAATCCGACGATCAGCTTGAACAGCGAGTCCTCCTCGTTCTTCGACTGCGTCGACAGCGCCATCGGCAGCCAGCCGACCATGGCGCGCGACAGAGTGACGATGAACTGCGTCACATTGGTGGTCATCACGGCCGATGTGGGCCCAAGCGTGCGGTCGAGCCTGTGGCCGGCATTCTGCCAGCCCATGGCGGCGACGAGCACCATGGCGAGAGTCGCCTGCCCGCGCGCGCCAAGCGAGACAGGCGCCAGCGCGATCGCGCCGACCACCGCCAATACGAGCGCTTCGGCGGCGAATAAAAGCCTCTCCTTGCCGCTAAAATGATCATAAATCAGCGTCGCGACGGAGACGGAAATCAGAAAAACCGGAAAGGCGATGAGCTTCAGCCAGTCTTCCGCGATGACGCCGCGCCCGAGCGCCGCGGCGAAAACGACGAAATTCCCCGTCACATGGGCGGAAAAGAGACCGGAAAACTGCACATAAGTGGCCGTGTCGACAAATCCGCCGATGAAGGCGAGCAGAAAGCCGCTATGTCTGATCATTGAAGTCCCCCGCATGGCAGCGCTCGTGCCGACTGCGGCAGATCGCGTCGCCCGTCGCCCTTTCTTCTATCGCCCAAATCCGTCATTTTGCCCCCATGCCCGAAACGCAGGTCTCGAACGCCCCGGAATTTACCGTCACCGAACTCGCCACCGCGCTCAAGCGGACCATCGAGGACCGCTTCGGCCTCGTGCGGCTGCGCGGCGAGATCACCAATTATCGCGGGCCCCATTCCTCCGGCCATGCCTATTTCTGCCTCAAGGACCAGAACGCAAGAATCGATGCCGTCGTCTGGAAGGGCAATTTCTCCCGCCTCAAGGCCAAGCTGCAAGAGGGGCTGGAGGTCATAGCGACCGGCAAGGTTACAACCTTCCCCGGCAAATCCGCCTATCAGATCATCGTCGAAAATCTCGAGCCGGCGGGCGTCGGCGCCCTCATGGCGCTCCTTGAAGAGCGCCGCCGCATGCTCGCTGCGGAAGGCCTGTTCGACGACGCCCGCAAGCAACTCCTGCCTTTTCTGCCGGAGACCATTGGCGTCGTGACTTCGCCGACCGGCGCCGTCATTCGCGATATTCTGCACCGGATCAGCGACCGTTTTCCCCGCCATGTCCTCGTCTGGCCTGTGCGCGTCCAGGGCGACAGTTGCGCCGCCGAAGTCGCCGCCGCCATCGACGGCTTCAACGCTTTGCCCGAGCAAGGCGCGCTGCGGCGTCCGGACATTCTCATCGTCGCGCGCGGCGGCGGCTCGCTCGAAGATCTCTGGGGCTTCAACGAGGAGATCGTCGTGCGCGCCGCGGCGGCAAGCCTGATTCCGGTGATCTCCGCCATCGGCCACGAGACGGATTGGACGCTGCTCGATCATGTCGCCGATCTGCGCGCTCCGACGCCGACCGGCGCGGCGGAAAAGGCCGTGCCGGTGCGGTCGGAACTCGCCGCCGATCTTGCCGATCTCGGCCGCCGCCATACCGCCGCCTGTCTCAGATTGCTCGATCGGCGCCGCACCGATCTGCGGGCTTTGATCCGCGCGCTCCCGCAGGGCGAAGCGATCATCGCTCTGCCGCGTCAGCGTTTCGACCGCGCGTCGATCGCGCTTGCCAACGCCTCGCAAAAGGCGCTCGACCGCCGCCATCGCGCTTTGGCCAGTTTCGCGCATCGCCTCGCCAGCCAATCGCCGCAAGCGAAAATGGCGCGCGCCACGCAGAAGCTCGAAGGCCTCGGGCATCGGCTCAAGCGCTGCGTCGCCGCCGGCCAGGAGCAGCGCACACAAAGACTCGCGCATTTAACGGGACGCCTTAGCACCGCGCTGCTGGCGCGCAGCCATATCGAGCGCGAGCGCATTTCGACGGCACGGCACCGGCTCGCATCGCTCGATCAGCGGCTCGAGCGCGCCATCGGCACGCGGCTCGATCTCGCCAAAAGCCGGCTCGAACGGCTCGACCAACTTCTCCATACACTCGGCTACACGCAAGTGCTGTCGCGCGGCTTCGCGCTTATTCGCGACGCGGAGGGCAGACCCCTGCGGCTCGCCGCCGAAGTCGCGGCGGGCGCGCTGCTCGATATCGAATTTGCCGATGGGCACAAACAGGCGATTGCTTCGGCGACGCCCGATGGTAAAGCCGACAAGCGCGAGACCTCCGAAAAGACCGAAAAGACAGTGCGGCTCGCACAAAAGCCGCGGGCCGAAAAACCCGCCAAGAAAAACAGCCAGGGCTCGTTGTTCTGAGATACTGATCGGAACCGCGCGGCAGGAGGGGATATGGCAAAGGTCCATTTGATACGTCGCGGCGGACGCCATCTCAAGGAAACCCATTTTCCGGAATATGAATGCGGCTATTGGGTTTTTTCGGAGACCCAGGTCAATCAGCTGTTGAGCGGCACGCTCTATCTCCACGAAAGAAAGACGGAGCCGTCTTATTTCGGCGGCGTCATATGCGGCCATCGGCTGGCGACCCAGGACGAGCCTTCGCCCGGCCATGTCGTTTTGAAAATCATCGCCAAGGACGATTGCAAGAACGTCGCCTGGGAGGGCGACACCCATCCGATGGCGTGGATGGGCGGGATTCTCGCTTAAGCGCACCTATATCATTGCTTGTGTCTTTGCCCGCGCCAGCAAATGTTGCGCGGGAATTCGTTGCGAGTTTGCTTTCGTGCTGACAGCCGTCCTGACCGATATTCATGCCAATCGCGAGGCGCTCGATGCCTGTCTCGCCGACGCGCGGCGCCGCGGCGCGGAGCAATTCGCCTTTCTCGGCGATCTCGTAGGCTATGGCGCCGATCCCGCCTATGTCGTCGACACGGTTGCCGAGATGCGGGCACAGGGCGCGGTCGTCATCAAGGGCAATCATGATTGCGCGGTGACGCAGACGCTGGAGGGCATGAACAGCGCTGCGCGCACTGCTATCGAATGGACGCGGACGAAGCTCGACGCGACACAAAAGCAGTTTCTCGCCAATCTGCCGCTGATGGTTTCAGTTGGCGAAGTCCTCTTCGTCCATGCCGAGGCGTCGCATCCGGCACAATGGATCTATATTTCGCGGCTGCTCGAGGCGGAACGGTCCATGCTTGCGACGCAGATGCGGATCACAATGTCCGGCCACATCCATCGCCCGCACCTTTTTCATATGGCGCCACAGAAGCCGCCGGCCTGCTTCATTCCGACGACAGATGTGCCGATCCTTCTGGCGAAGAGCCATCGATGGCATGCGATCGTCGGCTCCGTCGGCCAGCCGCGCGATGAAAATCCGGCTGCGGCCTATGCGCTTTACGACGACCGCAGCAGCCAGCTGAGCTTCATGCGCACGCCTTACGACATCGAGCGCGCGGCAAAGAAGATCAAAGCCGCAGGCCTGCCGGCAATCTTGTCGGCCCGGCTTTACGTAGGACGCTGAACCATGGCCACCGCCCTGACCGAAGGCATGATGGTCGATGGGTTTCGGGTCGGTGCGCGGGTTCATTCGGGCAGCATGGCGGCGCTCTATGAAGTGACGCGCGACGATATCGATGCGCCGCTCATCATGAAGGTACCGGTCGAAAACAGCAACGATCCCTTGACCATCGTCGGCTTCGAAATGGAGCAGATGATTCTGCCGCAGCTCAAGGGACCGCATGTGCCGAAGGTCTATGCGATTGGCCAGTTCGAGGCGCAGCCTTACATCGTGATGGAGCAAATCGACGGAAGCTCCCTGCTCGGCAGTCTCGACAAGGCGCCGCTGCCGATCGACGAAGTCGTGCAGATCGGCATCGCGCTTGCCGAAGCGCTTGACGACATTCACCGCCAGCACGTCATTCATTTCGATATCAAGCCGTCGAATGTGATGCGGCGTGCGAATGGCACAGCCGTGCTGATCGATTTCGGCCTCGCCAAACATGAAAAAATGCCGGATCTGCTCGCCGAGGAATTCCGCATTCCGATGGGCACGGCGCCCTATATCGCGCCGGAGCAGATCGAGCGGCATCGCGACGACCCGCGCTCCGATCTCTTCGCCGCCGCCGTGCTACTCTATCATCTGACAACCGGTCAGCGGCCCTTCGGCTATCCGCGCTCCAATGCCGGCCTGCGCAAAAGGCTCTGGCGCGATCCCGTGCCGCCGCGCGCGCTCAATCCGGCCTGCCCGCCGTTTCTGCAGGAAGTGATCCTGCGCGATCTCGGGCCAGACCCCGAGGCGCGCCATCCGACCGCCGCGCAACTCGCCTTCGATCTGAAACATCCCGACGAGGTCCGGCTGACTGGGCGGGCCCAAAAAGAGCGGCGCGACTCCTATTGGCAGGCGCTCAAGCGCCGCTACGCGATGCGCCTGAGCGACCGCGCCGAGCCCCCGAGCATGGCTGAGCGCCTGTCCACCGCCCCGATCATCATGGTCGCAATCGACGTCGGCGGCGCGGCCGATCAGTTCGCCGAAGCGCAGCGCCGCGCGGTCGAGCGGGCGCTCACCAGCGTCAGGCGGGGCCCCGGCGCGTCCGGCAATTCTGCCAATGTGCGGCTCGCCTGCGTCAATGTTCTCAAGACGAGCCGTCTGGCGCCCGTCTATCCACTCGACGAGGAAGGCCGCAACATCCATGCGATGCGCCTCGTGGCGCTGAAGGAATGGGCCCGCCCGCTGGCGCTCGGCACGGCGGAACTCACGATCCATGTGTTGGAATCGCCCGATCCAGCCGCCGCGCTCGTTGATTTCGCGACGGTTAACCGCGTCGATCAGATCATTTTGGGCGCCGGCCGCGCCAGCGGCGCGCATCTCGGGCCGGTCGCCACGCGCGTCGCCGCCGAATCCCCCTGTACCGTGACACTGGTCAAAGCCCGTCACGCCTAGATTGACGCAGGATGGCCAGTTAGGGATAGGCATTTGACTGCCCCAGGATTATCTTTGGGTAGCCATTCCACCGATGATGTTTGGATAAAATGAACCGCTTTGAACGTCGCCCGGTCTCCGCGGGAGAAGCCGAAGTCGAATTTCTGGACGGAGAAATCCGCGTGTTGAAGCCCGGCGCCTATGTGCGCTGCGCGGTTACCGGCACGCCGATCCCGCTCGACGATCTGCGCTATTGGAATGTCGACCTTCAGGAGGCCTATGCCTCCCCCGAGGTGAAGCTCAAGAGGCTTGGACTGAAACTGGGTCAGTAAGCCTTTTTCGCGCGATTACCGCGCGGACGAGCCCCGCCAGCGCATCCGGCGCCGCAAAGCGCAAGGCGACGCGGATCGGCAGTGGCGCCGGCAGGCTTTGATCAATAAAATTTTCCAAAACCCGCAGCCGCGCAAAATCTTTTTCTGTTGTGACGAGAAGCGCATTATCCGCCGCGGCGGCGCGCTGCAGCCGCAAAATCTCGTCCCGCCCATAGGCATAATGATCGGGAAAGCCCGTCGTCGCGGCGAGGTCGGCGCCCGCCTCCACCAGTGTCGCAAAGAATTTTTCCGGCCGCCCGATGCCGGCGAAGGCATGTACCCGCCGCCCCGCCAGCGCTGCTGCCTGTTCAGCGTCCATCTCGATCCGCGCCAAGAGAACCGGCTTTTCGCGCGCACAAGCCAATGTCGCGAGGCCGTCGCCACGAACCCCTTCGCCAATCAGGATCAGCACGTCGGCATGATCGAGCTGCGCCTCCAAAGGCGCGCGCAGAGGACCCGCCGGTAGACAAAGCCCATTGCCGATGCCGGCTTCCGCATCCACCACGACAAGGCACAGGTCTTTCTCTACCGCCGGCGACTGAAAGCCATCGTCGAGAAGGAGGAGGCTCGCACCTTGCGCTGCGGCCAGTTTCGCCGCGGCGACGCGATCGGCGCCGGCTAGCGTCGGCGCGATGGCGGCAAGCAGCAGCGCCTCATCGCCGACGTCCTGCGCGCGATGGGTTTTGCTATCGACGCGGATCGGGCCGTGATGTTCCGCTGCCGAGCGATAGCCGCGTGTCAAAATCCAGGGCGTCTCGCCCGCCGCGATCAACTGCTCGGCGATCGCCATCACGGTCGGGGTTTTGCCGGCGCCGCCGACCGTCAGATTGCCGATACAGATCACCGGCACAGGGGCGCGAAAGCCGTCTTGCGCCATGCGCCGCGCGGCGATTGCGCCATAGGCGGCGGCAAGAGGGGCAAGCGCGGCAGTGCCGATCGACGGCGCATCCTTCCACCAAAAGCCCGGCGGCCTGAGCGATCCGATCATCGGGACGCCGGCGGGAGCAGCGTTTCGGGGAAAGAATTCATGCCGGCATTGTTCGGGCTCAGGCGCGAAGCCGTCAAGCCGGCGCGCTCACGCGTGCTGATTGACCATGGCTTGCGCAATATGCGGCTCGATCGCCGCCATGGTCACGCCCGCCGCGCCGCCAAGCCGATCGACCGCCTCGGTCGCGGCGCGCGACATTTTCCGCAATTTGCCGGTATCGGAGAACAAGACGCCGAGAACCCGCGACAGCCCGCCCGCATCGGTGATTTCGGCAGCGCCCCGCGCCTCGTCCAAAGCGCGATAGGCTTCGGCGAAATTGCCGACATGCGGGCCATGCAGCACGGCGCAGCCGAGTTTCGCCGCCTCGATCGGATTTTGCCCGCCGCCGCGGCCGATCAGCGATTTGCCGAGAAAACTCGCGCTGGCGAGACGGTAGAAGAGGCCGAGCTCGCCGATCGTGTCGGCGATATAGAGATCCGGCAGGGTCGCGGGATCGGGGTCGCGCGAGCGCTGCGCCGCGCTCAGGCGCCGGGTCGCGGCCAATTGCGCGACCTCATCGCCGCGCCGCGCATGCCGCGGCACGATAATCGTCAACAAGCCGGGAAAACGCGCGGCGAGCCTTTCATGCGCATCGATGACGATGGCGTCCTCGCCCGGATGCGTCGAGGCGGCGACCCAGGTCGGACGGCCACCGATACGGGCCGACAGCGCCGCCAAAAGCCGCGGGTCGGCCGGCGGCGCATGAACGTCATATTTGAGATTGCCGACGGTCTGCACGCGCCGCATGCCGAGATCGCTGAAGCGCTCCGCATCGGCCTGGCTCTGCGCCAGACAGAGATCGACGCTGTCAAGCAGTCCCGAGATGAAGCCCGGCCAGCGGCGCCAGCGGTGAAAGGAGCGCGGCGACATCCGCGCATTGACGAGAATGAGTGGGATGCTGCGGCTTTTGATTTCGGTGAAGAGATTGGGCCAGATTTCGGATTCGGCGACAAGCGCCAGATCCGGCCGCCAATGATCGAGAAAGCGGACCAGAAACTTCGGCACGTCGAAGGGCAGATATTGATGGAAGGCGCCGGGCGGCAAACGCGGCGCGACCACCGCGGCGGCGGCCATCGTCCCGGTCGATAAGAGAACATTGAAGCCGCGGCCGGCGAGATGTTCGAGCAGCGGCAGGAGCGCCAGACTTTCGCCGACGCTCGCGCCATGAAACCAGGCAAGCTGACCGGAAGGACGTGCGAGGCTCGGATAGCCGAAGCGCTCGCCGACGCGCGCCGGATCTTCCTGTCCCTTGCGGCAGCGGTAATAGGCGAGCAGCGGCGAGAGCGGTGCCAAGCCCGAACTCGCGGCCCGATAGAAAGGGAGAATGGGAAGGTCGATAATCACGCGATGCGAACGATTGTCGGCTGTTCAGCCTGGGCCCTCGTCGCCCAAGAGCGTCGCTTTTGGCCCGTAAAAGCGACTGTTTGATGACGAATGCAACAGATTTGATCGCAGCGCAGCGTCGCGTGCGTCGGTCTGGATTCACTCTAAAAAAACCGCCGTCAGGCGCTTGCCCCTGGCAGGCCGAAGAGCCCGATTTTTTGAGCGATTTCCGCCTATTTCGGCTCGACCGGATCAAGCAGCCGATGCAAATGCGCGATGAAATAGCGCATTTGCGCATTGTCGACCGTCTCTTGCGCCTTCGCTTTCCAGGCGCGGTAGGCGGACGCATAATCGGGAAACATGCCGACGACATCGATCTTGGTCAGATCCCGAAACTCGATGTGCTCCAAATCGGTAAGTTCGCCGCCGAACACCAGGTGCAGCAGCTGTTTCTCTTCATGCGGCATAGCAAACCCAAATCTGATGCGATTGTCACGCGAGCGCCACGCGGGAGCCGCGGGGCGCCGATCACTGACCGCGCGCTTGCATCATCGCACTGCTGATCTGGGTGAGAATCTGCGGCGGGCCGGCGATCAATTCGCTATGCTGCGTCGTCGGACGATTGTAAAGCAGCTCGCGGCCATAAAGGCTCATCAAGCGGCCGCCCGCTTCGGTCACAATCAGGTCAGCGGCGGCGATATCCCAATCATGGCTGTTGGCCGAGACGAGACCCGCATCGACGGCGCCGGTCGCGACATTGGAAATGCGCAGCGCGAGGGAGGAGACTTTCGGCAGAAGGTCGAATTCGAGGCCCACGCCGCGAAGTTCCGAGGCCATCGCCAAGGGGCCGGCGACGAGCGCGCTGCCATCAAGCTTCTGGCGCTGCGAGCAGGAGATCGCGCGCCCGTTCAACTGCGCGCCGCCGTTCTTCACGGCCACATAGGTTTCGCCAAGCGCCGGAGCATGCACGATGCCGATCACCGGACGCTGCTTATAGACGACTGCGACCGCAATCGCCCAAGCACGTTCGCCGGCAGCGAAGCCGCGCGTGCCATCGATCGGATCGATGACGAAAAGGAGATCCTTGTCGACCCGCTCGGCGGTGTCCGTCGATTCTTCAGAGAGCCAGCCGGCCGCCGGAATGAAGGTGCGCAGCTTTTGCTCAAGATAGCCGTTGACGGCGTGATCGGCCTCGGTCACCGGTGAGCCGCCCGCCTTCTTGTTGATCGCCGCGCTCGTCTTGGCGCCGGGACGAAAGAAGCCGAGAGCCAGATCGCCCGCCGTGCGGGTGATCTCAACGAGCGCCGCCACGACCTCATGATTTGGCGCCAGTTGATGCCAATCGATGCCGCTCGCGTCGACGGGCTTCGGAGCGTCCGTCTCGGGCGCGTTTGTCTTTTTTGCCTGGGAAGGCTTCATTTCTACGATTCTCCGGAACATGTACCGGCTGCCTGATCATACGAAGCTAGCGGACAATCCTTAACCCAGGTGAAAGAACTTCGCCTATCGAGGAGTTAAGATCAAAGATACGCAAATCGCCTGCAGTCATCATTGCTGGCGATTTACGTCTGCATTTCGCGTCGGACCGCAGGACGCAGCATTCGGCACTGATTTGTCTCAAGACTATATAGGCGGACCGGGCCTTGAGTGCGCGCCTCGCTTGCGGCAAGGGCCAGAAAATTTTGCTAAAATTTTCGCCAATCCGACAAGGCCTTGTCAGCCACAAAATCCAGAAATATGAAAAAAATCATATATTTACTATCAAACTGCCGAGCTTCGCAGCACTATGGTTCCGTCAGTAATTTTCGGCGCCGATCTCTGAGTAGATCTCAGAGCTAGGAGGCGGCGCCGGCTAGGGGGAACCGGCCATGTCTCTTCCCGTTTTAATCGCCATGAGCCCTGCGTCTCAGAGTTTTGCCATGTCTGCGCCCGATGCGCGCGCCGATGGCGGCATCCGCCATATCCGCGCCAACCGCCGCGGCATTCGGATCGAACGGCAAGTCGCCGGCATCAGAATGCATCTCGCGGTGCCGCTGAACGGATATGAGGGCGTCTTGCTGAGCGTCGAGGAAGAGGCGGGCAAGCCGATGTGCCGGATCGCTCTCGTCCATCCCGATCCTGAATTGACCATCGAACTCTATCGAGCCAAGGAGTCGCCCGACATATTGTCGGTCTGGCGCGAATGGGCGGCGTTCTTCGCCAAGCCCGCGCTCTATGGCGAAACGCGGAGCGATCAAGACGCGCTTGCGGGCTTCACGCCGCTGCGGCCGCGCCGCGGCGGCGTGATGAAGCGGCGGCCGCGCTTTCTCAAACGGCGGCGCTGCTGCCATCTCGACGCCTATACGCCGCGACCGCAAAGCGCGCGCGACATGCAGGGGCAATAGCTTGCTAAGCCAATAAGCTAGTCGAGCACCAGCGAGCGGTATTTGCGGTGGGCGTAAAGCAGCGCCTCGCCGCCCGAGGCGATCGCGACCGCCTCGACGACCCCGATCACGACCAGATGGGTTGTCACTTCCTTCGCCTCGACCAGACGGCAGTCGAACGCCGCGAGCGCCGAGTCCAGCACCGGCGCCCCGGTGGTGAGTTTCGTCCAGGCGCCCGTCGCGAAACGCTCTTCGAGATGCTGATCGGTGCGGCCGGCGAAAATGTCGGAGAGCGGCTGATCGGCGGACAACAGCGTATTGATGCAAAAAACGCCGTTTTCCAGGATTCGCTGCGCCGTCGGCGAGGTCTTGTTGATACAAAACAGCATCATCGGCGGTTCGACCGTGATCGAAGTCACGGCACTCGCCGTAATTCCGCCAAGGCCCGCGGAGCCCGCCGTCGTCACAATATGAACGGCCCCGGCGACGCGGCTCATCGCCTCCTTGAAGCGGCCAGCATCGATCGGCGTCGCAAGATGCGCATCACTCATCAAATTTCTCCTCGGACATCGCCCGCAGCCCAGCAGCCGGCGATGGCAGTCGCAGCTTCATCCGGCGCCTAAGCGGCCGATTGAGCGCGCAGGGTCATTCTATCTCGCAAAGAGAGCTCGGATTGCATCTCTGCCGAAAGCGCCGGGAAAAGTCCAATCCGCTCCAAACAAAGCCCCTCTGGCCTTCGGCCCGCACCCCGATTATGGCATAGGCGCCGAATGGCGGAGCTTCCGCAACCGAGCTGGGCCGAATGGGAACGCGATGATCAAGCCGCAATGTCTCGCTTTGCTCTGCGTTTTCGCCGTCTCGATGCTGCTCTCAGGCCAAGCGCGCCGCGCCGATGCGCAGACGCTCGTCGGGCCTCCGGATATTCTTCAGATCGGTGTCGGCGGGCCTATGACGGGCTCCGATGCCGTCTTCGGCCAAGAGTTGCGCAACGGCGTCGATCAGGCCGTCGAAGACATCAATGCGACGGGCGGCCTGCTCGGTCGCAAGCTCATGGTCGTGGGCGGCGATGACGGCGGCGATCCGAAGCGCGCACTCGCTGTCGCCAAGCGCTTCGCTGCCGATCACGTGAGCCTCGTCGTCGGTCATTTCAATTCGGGCGCGACACTCGCCGCCGCAGCCATTTACGACGAGAACGCTATCCTTGCCATCACCCCGGCCTCGACCAATCCGCAGATCACCGAACACGGCTATCCGTTGATGTTTCGGACCTGCGGCCGCGACGATCAGCAGCCGGTCGTCGCCGCGAAATTTCTCGCTAGCCTCGGCAAAAAGAAGATCGCCATCGTCCACGACAAGACGACTTACGGCAAGGAATTCGCCGACGATTTTCGCAAGGAACTCGGATCGCTCGGCATCAAGGAAGTCCTCTACGACGCCGTGACGAAAGAGGCGAAAGACTATTCGGCGCTGGTCACAAAGCTGAAAGGCACGGCAGCCGACTTCGTCTATTGGGGCGGGACGGCGGCGGATGCCGGCCACATCGTCCGGCAGATGCGCGAACGCGGCGTCACGACGGTGATGATTTCAAGCGCCGTCATCGCTGGCAATGAATTTGCCGCAACCGGCGGCGATGCGGTCGAAGGCACATTAATGACTTTCCCGCTCGATCCTCGCGACCGGCCGCAAGCCGCCAAGATCGTGCAGGAATTCAAGGCACGCAACATCGATCCCGAAAGCTATACGCTCTATGCCTATGCCGCCGTCGAGATCATCGCGCAGGCGGCCGAGAAAGCCCATTCGCTCGATCCAAAGGCAATCGCTAAAGTCATGCGCACGGGCATGGTCTTCAACACCGTGCTCGGCGATATCGCTTATGACACCAATGGTGATATCACGCGGCCAGATTACAGCATCTTCGTGTGGAAGAAGGAGGCCGACGGCAAATTGGGCTTCGATCCGCTGAAGCCTTAAGCCGCGTCAGCCGAGATTGCCGAGCCCCGGAAAGGTCTGCAGCAGCCAATAGGAGAGGGTCTGCATCGAGCCTGTCAGAAAGGCGATGCCGGTAACGATAAGCAAGACGCCGACGATTCGCTCGACAAGCGGAAAATGCGACCGGAATCTCTTCAGAAATCCAAGAAAAGGTTCGAGCGCAATGGCGGCCAAGAGAAACGGAATGCCGAGACCGAGCGAATAGGCGGCCAGAAGCACGGCGCCGCGACCGACGGTTTCCTCGGACGCAGCAACCGCGATGATCGCGGCGAGGATCGGCCCGATGCAGGGCGTCCAGCCGAAGGCGAAGGCCAGCCCCAAAACATAAGCGCCCCAAAGGCCGAGCGGCTTTTCGACCTCGAAGCGCTTTTCCCGATACAGGAACGCGAGTCGGAAGAGACCGAGAAAGTGCAGCCCCATCAAAATGATCGCGACGCCGGCCAAAAGCGAGAGAAGGCCGAGATGCTGATGCAGCACCTGGCCGAAAACCGAGGCCGTCGCGCCCAGCGCCACGAACACCGTCGAAAAGCCGAGAACAAACAAGACGGCGGCGAGAAATATATCGCGCCGCGCCCGGCCAATCCGCTCATAGGCGACGTCTTCGATGGTTGTGCCGGCGATAAAGGTGAGATAGGGCGGAACCAGCGGCAGGACGCAGGGGCTCAAAAATGAGAGGAGCCCCGCCGCAGCGGCGGCCGGAAGCGTCACATCGGTTGCCATGGCTACGTTCTAAAGCGTCTCAAAGCAAAGTGAAACAGAACGTTTGGTCACAGGTGGGTGAAACCCGTTCCCCTCTCCTCGACGAGCCGCTCCGCACACGCTTTAATGACAAAGGTCAATAACAGGTGCCCGCGGCGCGTTGCATCGCTGCCACGCGGGATGCCCAAACGCGGCCCCTGCGGCGTCAAGGCCGCCAAGGCAAGACGTCGTCAAGAAAAGAATGCGTTAAGGTCGGCCCGCGACGTATGACGGAACTTTGGTAGAGATCGGCCCGCACCGCGATGCTCACGCAAGATCCTCCAGACGGAATTCAATGCGGAATTCGACGCCGAATTCCGCCGCGTCCCGGCATCGACCGGCCGCTGAAAACTCAAAAGGCGCGTCGACGGGCGCGGGATGAACGGCAGGCATGAAGGTCCTCATCGCCTTTTTCTGCAATATCATCTTCAATTTCGTGATCGGGCTTCTGGTCGCGAAATTTCTCGGGCCTGCCGAATACGGCCGCTTTGCGCTGGCCTTCGCGACGGCCACCATCGTCCAGGCCGCTTTCCTCGATTGGCTGCGCCTCGGCGCGACGCGGTTTTATTCCGAAAAAGTCCGCAGCGAAGAGCCGGCGCTGCGCGCGACGCTCGATGTGTCCTTCATCGTGGTCGCCTGTGCGCTTTTGATCGGCGGCGCGCTGCTGCTCGTCTCCAATGTGCGATTCTCGCTGTCGAACGGGATGATCGGGCTGGCGCTGGGAATCGCTATCACCAACGGCTTCTACGATTACAACACCGCTCTCGTGCGCGCCCGCTTCAACGACAGGATCTATACCCGTCTCATCATCGTCAAAAATATCCTGGCCTTCTGCCTGACGGGCGGCGGCGCCTTCTGGTTCCATTCGGCGCGGATGGCGCTGATCGGCAGCATCATCAGCATCGCCGGTTCGCTGATCGCGGCGCACGCGTCGCTGCGCGATCCCGGCGCCAATCCGCAATGCGCCTCGCGCGACACCGTCAAAACGGTGCTGCACTACGCCCTGCCGATCGTCGCCGCCAATCTGCTCTATGTCGCCATTCCGCTCGCCAATCGCTCGATCATCACCATACTCTACGGCTTCTCCGAAACCGGCCAGTTTTCGCTCGCCTTCGACCTTGGCAACAAGGCCGTGCAGGCGATCGGCTCGACGCTCGATGTCGTTCTGTTTCAGATCGCCGTTGCCGCGCATGAGCGCGATGCCGGCGAAGCCAAAGCACAAGTCGCGCGCAATCTCGCGATCGTCTTTGCGATCGTCCTGCCGTCCTGCACCGGCCTCTGGCTGATCCTGCCCTCGATCGAGCAGGTGATCGTGCCGACAGCCTATCGCGGCCCGTTCGGCGATCTCTTGACCTTGATGATGGGCGGCTTCTTCTGCTCGGCCCTCATCCAATTCGGTCTCAATCCGTTCTTCCAGATCGCCAAGCGCACGGCACCGCTCATCGCCGCCGCCGCCGTCGGCTGCGTCGTCGACGGAATTCTTCTCTTCGTCCTGCCGCATAGCGGCGATCTCTTTATCCTGCCGAATAGCGGCCAAGCCTGGAGTTTCGCGGTGGCGCAGACGGGCGCCTATGCGGCGGCGCTATGCGCGCTCATCTTCGTTGCGTCTCTTTCAAAGCCCGAGTGGCCGAGTTGGCGGCAGATCGCGACCGTCATCTTCGCGACCGCCGCAATGGCAGCCGCCCTTCTGCCGCTGCGCGATCATGATCCGGGCTTCAAGACGCTCCTCGAGCAGGTCATGGCCGGCACGGTCATCTACAGTTTCTTCGTCGCCGTCTTCGACATCGCCGGCCTGCGCACGATTCTTTACGGCAAGCTCAGGGCGCATCTGGCCCGCTGGCAAACGCCGGTGACACCGCCGCAAAGCTGAATTATTCGTAGCGAAGCGGACTATTCGTAGCGAAGCGCTTGGATCGGATCGAAATGCGCGGCCTTCCGCGCCGGATAGAATCCGAAGAAAATGCCGACCGCGGCCGAGAACGCAAAGCCGACGGCAATCGCGGCGAGCGAGATCGGCGCCGGCCAGCCGGCGACCAAAGCGATCAATTCCGACGCCGCCACTCCCATCAAAATCCCGGCGGTTCCGCCCGTCACGCTCATCAGCACGGCTTCCGCCAGAAATTGTAGAAGCACCTGCAGACGCCTGGCGCCGATCGCCATGCGCAGCCCGATCTCACGCGTCCGCTCGGTGACGGAGACGAGCAGAATATTCATGATGCCGATGCCGCCGACGAGCAGCGAGATCGAGGCGACCGCAGCGAGCAGCAAAGCGAGCACGCGGCTCGACCCTTCGGCGGTCTCGGCGATCTGGCTCAGATTGCGGATGTCGAAATCGCGAACCTGGTTTGGACCGATCCGGTGCCGCCGCAGCAGGACATTCGTGACCTGTTTGATCGCGGTCTGAACATCGGCCGGAGAGACGGCCTGCACATAGATCTGATTGACATAGCCGGTCATCCGCAATTGCAGATTGAACGGGTTCTGCGCCGGCGGATAGATGGCAAGCAGGAGATTGGTCTGCTGCTGGCTCGGCGCAGCGACGCCCAGCACTTTTCTTTCCGCGGTCGAAAAAGGAATCATGACGAGATCGTCCTGATCCTGGCCCCAGGTCGACTGACCCTTCGGCGCCAGCACGCCAATGACACGCAATGGCACGCCTTTGACAAGGACGCTCGCGCCGATCGGGTTCAAGGCGCCACCAAAAAGCTGGAGATAGACGGTCCGCCCCAAAACGACGACGAGCGCCTCATTGTTGTTGTCGTCGCGGCTGATGCCACGTCCGACCGCGATCATCCAATTGGTAACCGGCGGATAATTGGGCGAGACGCCCTGCACATTGGTTGTCCAATTCTGGTTGCCGACTGTGACCTGGCCTATCTGACGCATGAGATAGCTCACCAAAGCGACGGCCGGGCATTCGCGCTGGATCGCCTGCACATCGGAGACGGTGAGCGTCGACGCGCTGCCAAAGCCGGCGCGCACGCCGCTTGTGCTGGTTGCACCCGGCACGACGACGAGGAGATTGGTGCCAAGACTCTCGATCTGCTTGCGGACCCGTTCGTTGGCGCCCTGCCCGACCGCGACCATCGCGATCAGAGCGGCGACGCCGACGAAGACGCCGAGCATGGTCAAGGCCGAACGCAGCTTGTTGCGCAGGATCGCCTGGACGGCCGCGGCGATGATCATCCGCGCGAAGGCGAACACGCTCGCCTCGCGGGGAGCGGGTTGGTTGTCGTCTTGTCCGCCAGCGAGAAGCTGGGCGGCGCGCTGCCGCGCATGCTCTCGCGCAGCTTTGCTCTCGTCCGATGTTTTACTTTCGTCCGAGATGATTTTGCCGTCACGCATGGTCACGATGCGGTCGGCATAGGCAGCAATATCCGTCTCATGCGTGACCACGACGATGGTCACGCCCTGCTCACGGTTCAAGGCGGTTAGTGTCGCCATGATCTCATGCGAGTTCTTGGTATCGAGGTTGCCTGTCGGCTCGTCAGCGAGGAGCAAAGCAGGCGAATTGATGAGCGCGCGGGCGATCGCGACCCGCTGCTGCTGGCCGCCGGACAATTGCGCCGGCGTATTCCCACCCCGATCGGAAAGGCCGACGCGGTCCAACGCTGCGCGCGCGCGCTCGAGGCGACGTCCCGCATCGCCGGCGCCAGCCCGCGCATAAAAGAGCGGCAGGGCGACATTTTCGAGCGCGCTCGTGCGGGCGAGAAGATTGAAGCTCTGGAACACGAAGCCCAACCGCTCGCTTCTGATGCGCGCAAGCTCGGGCTCCGATAGAGAAGCGACATCGACGCCTTCAAAAAAATAGGCGCCCTGCGAGGGCCGCTCGAGACAGCCGAGGATCGCCATCAAGGTCGATTTGCCCGAGCCCGAAGCGCCCATGATCGCGACGAATTCGCCCGGCTCGACACGAAGATCCACGTGATCGAGCGCCACCACATCGACATCGCCGACATGATAGACGCGCGTCGCGCCTTTGATATCGATGACGGCATCATCCATCGCCATCGCTTCGTGCTGGGCGGTCACAGTCGCGGTCCCTGCACGCCTTGGCGCGGCGCTTTGCTGGCCGTCGCTTCTCCGATGATGACCTGGTCGCCTTCCTTGAGATCACCCTTAACGACCTCCGTGTACGTGTCGTCATCAAGGCCGGTGACGATGGCGATGCGGACCACTTGGCCATCACGCAGAACATAGATCGGCGAGCCGCCCGCGGAGGGCACAGGATTTTCGGTCGACATCGGCACGCCCGAAATGGCGGCGAGGCCGCCCGGCGTATAACGCAAAGCCTGGTCCGGAATGCGCAGGACATTGTCGCGCCGCTCGGCCTCGAACCGCACGGTCGCTGTCATGCCCGGCATCAACAGGCCGGCGCTATTGTCGGCCGAGACGACCGCATTATAGGTGACGACATTCTGCACCGTCTGCGGCGACTGCCGAAGCTGAGTCACTGCACCGGAAAACGGCTTGTTGGGAAAGGATTCAACGGTGAAGGTCGCCTTGGCGCCGGGCTTCAACTGGCCGATGTCGCCTTCCGCGACATTGGTATCGACCTCCAAGGCCGTCAGATCCGTGGCGATGAGGAACAGCGTCGGCGTCTGAAAGCTCGCGGCGACTGTCTGCCCCATTTCGACACTGCGCGAGACGACGGTGCCGTCGACCGGCGAGATGATATTCGTATAGTCGAGATTGACTTTGGCGGCGGCCAGAATCGCTTGACCCTGCTGGATCGTTGCCTGATCGAAACCGATCTGGGCCTGCGCCTGCGCATATTGGCTCTTGGCCAAATCATACACGTCCTGCGAGACGGCCTTGGTGGCGATCAGCTTCTCGTAACGGTCGAGCGCGCTCCTGGTATAGATGAGATTGGCTTTATCCTTTTCGAGCTGGGCCTGCTCGACCCCGACAAGCGCGGCGTCTTGATCGACGATGACTTGATAAGGCCGGGGATCGATCTTGGCGCAGAGCTGTCCTTTCTTCACCTTCGTGTTGTAGTCGCAATAGCGCGCTTGGATAACACCAGAGACATAAGTCCCGACCTGCACCGTGATAATTGGATTGACCGTGCCACTCGCAATCACGACGCGCACGACCGAGCCCCGCGATACGGGCCGCGTTACGTAAGAGGGTGCAGCCGGCCCGCTCAAAAGGAAAAACAGCAGGGCGCCCGCGATCGCGAGAATGACCGCGGTGCCGCCAAGCAGCAGAAGTCCAAAGCGGCTCTTGCCGCGAGCCCGCAGCGTGGACGCTGCCCCGCCATCTTTCGGATTAGCGAGCGTTCGGGTCAAAGGGGTTGTCGCATCGGCCATGTTTCTGCGTGAAGCCTCCTTCAGGCATTGCTATCCGACTGCTGTCGCCGCTCATTGAGACAGCTCAAAGCGCGCGCGCTTTGTCCGCCGCACCCTATCCGCCGGAAAAAGGCCGAAACCAGGAGAGCCCCGCCAATGTCCCGGCGCGAGGAACATATTCGCAGCCGACGAAGCCCGAATAACCGAGCCGGTCGATCTCCTCGAAAAGATATTGAAAATTCAGCTCTTCGGCGTCCGGCTCGTGCCGCGAGGGCACGCTCGCGATCTGGATATGGCCGATCGTCGGGAACAGGCTGCGCAGCGCCATGGTCACGTCGCCATGCAGAATCTGCCGGTGGTAGACGTCGAACTGCAATTTAACGTTGGACAACCCAAGCGCGGCGATGACCGCCGTCGCAAAACCGTAATCATGCAGGAAGTAATCTTTCATGTCGCGGCGATTGATCGGCTCGAGCAGAAGCTCGATCCCTTCCTTCGCAAGGGCTTCGGCCACGTAGGAGACTGAACGGCGATAGGCGGCGCAGGCTGCCGGATCTTCCGGCGCGGCGATGCCCGCCATCATATGCAGACGCGGCGCGCCCGTCGCCTTGGCATAGGCGAGCGCCGTCCGCACGCCGGCTTCGACCTCGGCGAACCGATCCGGCAGCGCTGCAATTCCCCGTTCGCCGGCGTCGAAATCGCCCGGCGGGAGATTGAACAAAGCCTGGGTCAGGCCATTCTTGTGCAAGCGGCCGGCAATGACGTCGGGATCAAAAGCATAGGGGAACAGATATTCGACCGCTTTGAAGCCCGCATCCGCCGCCGCATCGAAGCGATCGAGAAAGCTCCATTCGCCGAACATGAAGGAGAGATTCGCGGCAAAGCGCGGCATGGCGACCTTTCAAAGCCGGCACGGAAATGTCCGGGACGTCGACGGGCAGGAACGCCTGTCTAGCGCGACGGAGCTTGACTGTGCCAGCCCCGCTTTTCATCCATAGGGGGCGGTCCATAGTGCAAAACTAGCTATCGAGTCCTGGCTATTATGGAACCGCTCTTTCTTTCGCCAGAAGCCTTGAGAAAACAAAGCATATTTCCATCCTATGTTTCTTGGCGCATAGTTTGCTGATTAGTGCTGATTCATTGTGGAGTTCGTCCAGTCCATCAGCAGCTGGCACGTTGAAATGCCAAGCCTGGAACAAATCTGGTGCCGAACAAATATGCGATGGAGCAGGAGGTGACTTGGATTGGCCACGCGTAATTCTCTGAAGTACGGCATCCTTGCGGGGCGGATCGAACCCCGGAAGAAACGCGTCAAGAAGGCCTTCCAGATCGCGGCACTCATCTACCGCTGGAATGGCGGCACGCTTGAAATCTTGCTGGTGACTTCGCGGGAGACGCGGCGCTGGATCCTGCCCAAAGGCTGGCCCGAGGCCGGCATGACCGCCCCGGCGACGGCGGCGCTGGAAGCGGACGAGGAAGCCGGCATTTTCGGCCATGTGATGAAAAAGCCGCTCGGGCGCTATGCCGCCATCAAGCGGATCGGCGAGACGAACCTGCCTTGCGAGGTCGAGGTCTATCCACTGCAGTTCGTGAAGCAAAAACAAAAATGGAAAGAGCGCGGCGAGCGCGCCTGCCGCTGGATGCCAGCAATGGAGGCGGCCGAAACGGTCGGGGAGCCGGAGCTCGCCGCCATTATCCGCGACTTCGCCGAAGAGATGCGCCGCCCGGTCGAGCCCTCGCGCTCAGCCTGAGACTCGCTCGCGTCACGATCTTACGCCTTGCCCAAGGTAATATGCCGCGCCTTGCACTGCAGTCTTATCGCGCTGGGGGCTGGCGCGGCTGGTTTTGCTTGTCCAAAATGCAAAGACTGCCATCTGCGCTCGGATATGCGCCAGCGGCACGCGAGCTGGCGATAGCCAAGGGAGAGGAAATGAGACGCCGTGATTTTCTGGCCGGTACGGCCTGCGCCTTCGCCGAGACATTTTTGGCGGCGTCCGCCTCGGCCAATGTTCCGGTTGCCTATTCCTGGGCGGAGATGCCGCCCTTCGACAAGCGCGATGCCTTCATCGCCTGGGGCGTGAAGACTCGCGGCGAAGATCCGAAATATCTCGGCGAGCGTTTCGACCGCTTCCGCGTCATGGTCGCCAACAAGGATGTCTGGGACGACGCCGACAAGCGCGCCTTTCTGATGGTGCCACGCGAGGAATTCGTCCTGAAACAGAATCTGGGCCGTGCCTATGAACATGCCTTTCTCGACATCGGTTATGGCGTGACGATCTCCGGCCCGCATGTCGTCGGCCGCATGACGAGCACCATCGCCGTCAAGAAGGGCGACAAGGTTCTCGAGATCGGCACCGGCTCCGGCTATCAGTCGGCCTATCTCTCCAATCTGACCGATAAGGTCTGGACCATCGAGATCATCAAGCCGCTCGGCGAGCGCACGCGCGGCGTCTACGACGCGCTGATCGCGCGCGGCTACACGGAATATAAGGCGATCACCTCAAAGAACGCCGACGGCTATTACGGCTGGGAAGATGCCGCACCCTTCGACAAGATCATTGTCACCTGCGGCATCGATCACGTGCCGCCGCCGCTGCTGCAGCAGCTCAAGACCGGCGGCATCATGGTCATCCCGGTCGGACCGCCCGGCGCCCAGCGCATCTTGAAAATCGTCAAGCAGGAAGCGCCCGACAAGACCATCACCGTCGCCCGATCCGACATTTATAATGGCCGCATCGTGCCCTTCGTGCCCTTCACCAAACTCGAAGGCGACGTCATCGCGGGAACCCACAATAAATGACGGTCGGAACCGCGGGCCGATGAGCCTCGCCATCCTGCCCAAGCGCGCGGACGGCCGGGCCATACCGGATACCGCCATCTATCTCGCCATCGGCCTTGAAGCCGGCGCCGTGATCGCTCTGCAAATCGCCCTGATGCGGATCTTTTCGATCGGCAGCTGGGCGCATTTCGGCTCGCTCGTCGTGAGCCTCGCGATGCTCGGCTTCGGCTTGATGAGCGCGGTCATGTGCGTCGCGAAGAGCTGGTTCGCGCTTCATTGGCGGCTTGTTTGCGGCGTGGCGCTCATCGCCTTCGGGCCGCTCGCGGTCGCAGCGCATCTGATCGCCCAGCAGCTGCCCTTCAACGCGATCTTCCTGCTCTCGGACCCAAGCCAGAAATGGCGGCTCGCCGCCAATTTCGGGCTTTATTTCACGCCCTTTCTGGCTAGTGCCGCCTTTCTCGGCAGCGTCTTTCTGCAGGCCGGCACGAAATTCAACCGCGCCTATTTCGCCGATCTTCTCGGCTCCGGCCTGGGCGGCCTCCTGTTTCTCGCCGCGCTCTATGTGCTGGCGCCGCAGGACGTCATCCTCGCGCCGCTCGGGCTTTGGGCTATCGGCGCACTGTTCTGGTTCGCCGCCGTCGAAGGCCGCCGCGCGACGCTGGGCTTCGCCGTCATCGCGCTCGCGACCTTTGCCGCCTATGTCTTTTTGCCCGCGGCCCTGTCGATCACCAAGCTCGCGGTCTCCGACTATAAAGGCGTCTCCTACGCGCGGAAATTTCCCGACTCACAGCGCGTCTATCAACGCAACACACCCTTCGGTTTTCTCGAAGTCTATTCGAGCTCCTATCTGCATTTCGCCCCGGGCCTCTCCGACAATGCCGCCTTCAATCTGAAGACCATGCCGGCGAATGCCTATGAAGGCCTCTATGTTGATAGCGACGGGCCGAGCGGCATCATCCGCAAGCTGCCGGCGGCTGAGACGGATTATTATCGCTTCCTGCCGATGATCTATCCCTATCTGGTCAAGCCTTCGCCCGACACTTTCGTCGTCCAGTTCGGCGGCGGCCTGTCGACCGCCATCGCTCTGTCGCAATCGAAGAGCGTCACCGTCGCCGAAGGCAATCCGGCGGTGCTCAACGCCTTTTTGACGGATGACGGGCTCCGCCGTTTCACCGGCGACATGCTGCATGATCCCCGCCTCAGCGTCGTCGATTACGAAGGCCGGCTCTACCTCGCCCATACGCCGCGCCAATATGATGTCATCGATCTGAGCCTGGCGGATTCCGCCGGCCTGTCGAACCCCGGCGGCTTCGCCATTGTCGAGAAATTTGCCTATACGCGCGAGGCCATGGCCGCCTATATGCGGGCGCTGAAGCCCGGCGGCATATTGTCGGTGACGTTCTGGAACAAGGAAGAGCCGCCGAAATCGGTCCTGAAGCTTTATGCGACCATGGCCGGCGCCGCAGAGGCCAGCGGCGACCCGAACCCGTCCGCGAGTTTTTTCGCCGTCGGAAGTTATCTCTCCACCGCGACGGTCCTTTATAAGAAGGGCGGCTTTACCGACACCGACATCGCGGCGCTGCGGGCGCACACGAAGGCCATGTCCTTTGATGAAGTCTATTATCCCGGCATCGTCTATGACGATACGCAGACCCAAAGCACGCTCGACAATTACCGTAATCAGATCTTCTTCAAGCTTGGCGCCGATCAGGATTCGACACCGCCCGGCAACGATCCGACGCTAGACGTCGGCGGCGCCCCCAGCGGTTCAGCGCTGCCCTCGACGATCATGGGGCGGCTCGTCTGGCACGCGCTGTTCTCCGGCGATTTCGACAGAATCGTCCGCGCTTACGTCTTCGATATCCGTCCGCTGACCAATGAGCGGCCCTATTTCGCCGCCTATGTGAAGCCGCAGGACCTGCCGCGGCTCTCCGACCGGCTTGAGCTTCTGCAGGACGAATGGGGCTATTTGCTGCTCTGGGCGACGCTCGGCATTGCCGCGGCGGGCGCCGCCGTGCTGGTGCTCTTCCCGCTCGTCTTCGGCTGGCGGACGATCTTCGCGGCCTCGCCCGGCAAACTGCGCACCATCTTCTATTTCGCCTGTCTCGGCCTCGGCTACATCATGGTCGAGGTCGGCCTCATCGCCGAATTCGTGCTCGCCTTGAGCAATGCCACGGTCTCGGCCTCGATCCTCATCACCGGCATGCTGATGGCCTCGGGCCTCGGCAGCCTTGCAAGCGAGCGCATCCTGCCGCGGGCGCGGCAAAGCCTGCCGAAGCTCCTGGCGATTATCGGCGCTCTGCTGCTTGCCTATGGCGCCTTCATCCATGTGCCGCTCGACTGGATCGGCACATTTCCCTATTGGCTGCGCCTGATCGTCTGCTTGGCTTTGATCTTCCCGCCGGCCTTCTGCATGGGCTTTCCCATGCCGACGGCGATGGCCTCGCTCGCCAAGCTCGACAAGGAGCACATGTTTCTTTGGGCCTGGGGCATCAATGGCAGCTTTTCCGTCATCGGTGCCGCGCTGGTGCCGCTGATCGCCACCTCCTTCGGCCTGTCCAACGTCCTCTATGTCAGCGGGATCGCCTATCTCTGCGCCATCCCCGCATTCTTCGGCGTGCTGCTGCCGAAGCTGAAGACCACTGCCGCGATCTAGCAACGAAAAGCGCCGGCCCTGACGGACCGGCGCTTTCTGTTTGGCGCGCGAACCAGCCTCAGCGCTTGCGGGCCGGCCGGCCGGGCAGACGCCGCGGCATGGGCTTGCGCGCCGTGGTCTTCTTCGCTGCCGTCTTTTTCACGACCTTCTTGGCCTGGGTCTTCTTCACGACAGCCTTGCGGACGGCGGCCTTTTTGGCGGCGATCTTGCGGATGGGCTTTTTCGCCGCGGATTTTTTCACCGCCGACTTTTTGACCGCGGATTTCTTCGCCACCGTCTTCTTGGCGACGGCCTTGCGGGCCGGCGCCGCGGCGCGGACCTTGCGCAGCGCGCTCTTCTTGGTCGCGACCTTCTTGCCGACGACCTTGCGCGCCGGCGATTTCTTCGCGGCAGCTTTCTTCACCGCTGCCTTTTTGGCCGGCGCCTTTTTGGCCACGACCTTGCGGATCGGCGCTTTCCGAGCGGCGGTGGCCTTACGGGCCGGTGCCTTCCGCGCCGCGGCCTTTTTGACCGGACGTTTGCGCGGCTGGGGTGCGGCGACGGCGATGGGCGCAGCAGGAACCGGCGCCGGCGCGGCCGCCTCAGCCACTGGAGCGACAGCTTTCGTCTTGCGGGGCGCTCGCGGCTTGCGCACCACGGGTGCCGGAGCCGGCGCAGCAGCCACCTCTTCAGCCTCCACCTCATGGAGCGATTCGCCGTTCATAAGCGGCTCCGGCTCTTCGCCGACCTCGATCACGGCAGCAGCAGTCGGGGCGATCTCGATCTGGGTTTCCGCCTTGGGCGGCCGCGGCGCGCGCGGCTTCCGGGGTTTCTTCGGGGGCGGCGCTTCCGGCACCACCTCTGGTGTCACCTCATGCTCAGTACCGTCTTCTGTCAGCATAGGAGCCTCCGCCGTCAAAAATTCGATGGTTGCTTGAGAGAATGCTTCTGGATCTTCGACACAGGAAATATGCGCAGCCTCGATCGTCACGAGCTTGGCGCCGGAAATGGCGCTGGCAACGAGAGCCCCGAGACCGGGCGTGGTGATCGGATCGTGCCGGCCCACGATCACCAGGACAGGCTGTTTGATTGCGCCGATCGCTTCGCGCTGGTCCATATCGCGGAGCGCGGCGCAAACGCCGGCATAGCCTTCAGCCGGGGTCGAGAGGAGCATCTCCCAGACCCGTTCCACCTCTTCCGCATGGTGTTCGCGGAAGCTCTTGGTGAACCAATTCTCGAGAATCGACGGCGCCAGCGCATCGAGTCCCCGCTCATGCGCGACCCTGATCCGCTCGTTCCACATGTCAGCGCTGCCGAACTGGGCCGCGACATTGGCGAGCACCGCTTGGCCGATATGCGACGGCGCATGGGTCATGATCCACAGGCCGACCATGCTGCCCATCGACAGGCCGAGCCAGCTCACCTGCTCGAGGCCCAGCGCCTCTGCGATGTTGAGGGCGTCCTGGGCCAGCTCCGAAATCGAATAGGGGCCCGGCGTCACCACGGTCGACCCATGGCCGCGGGCATCATAGCGCACGACACGAAACCGCTTCAAAAGCTCCGGCATGATCGGATCGAACACATGCAGATTGGTGCCGAGCGAATGCGCAAGCATGAGAACCGGCGCGCCCTCCTCACCCTCGACGAGGACATTGAACGCCTCGTCGTTAATCAACATCACGGCCATGCATCTCCCCCGATACGAACCGATCTTCCCAAATCAGGCTCTCGCAAATCAGGCTCTCCCTTGTCCGCTAGACTAGCCTCATCATTTCTTGCTGCAAGAGAGACGACACCAATAAAACAAGGAATCGGCGCAGCACGCGATCACATCACGCAAGTCGCATGCATCTTATGTGCGCAAACCGCATCGAAGCTTCATGCGAACGCGTTTGCGCAACGCTTCGCAGGATCGCAATCGCCGCAAACGCCGAAGCGGCGTGGTAAAGGCGAAGGTGATTTTACTGCAAGATGCGGCTCTGCGCGGCGGTTTCGGTTGGCGTGCATCGCCTGCGGATCGGCTTTCGAACGCTGCACCACGGCTTCAAGACCCCTCAGGGCACACAGATTGCAGCCGACGGAACAGGAATCGGAGGAGAAGAATGACACAAGCAAAGGGGAAAGCGCTGGTTGTCGGCGTCGGCGCCAAACAGGGGCTCGGAGCCGCGCTCTGCCGCCGCTTCGCCCGCGAGGGGCTGCATGTCGTTGCGGTGGCCCGCAGCGCGCCGCGGCTCGCCGACGTCGTCGCCGAGATTGCCGCGGAAGGGTTGAGCGCCGAAGCGATCACCGCCGACGCAACCAAAGAAGCGGATGTCATCTCCCTGTTCGACAAGGTCCTTGATCTGTCCGGCACGCTCGACCTCGTCGTCTTCAACGCCGGAATCAACCGCGCCCAGGACTTTCGCACCCTGCCGGCCGAAGATTTCGAGAGCTTTTGGCGGATCGGCTGCTTCGCCGGATTTCTCGTCGGCCGCGAAGCGGCGCGGCGCCTCGTGCCGCAGGGCCATGGAACCGTCATCTTCACCGGCGCATCGGGAAGTCTGCGCGGACGGCCGAAATTCGCAGCCTTCGCCGCGGCGAAATCCGGCCTGCGCGCCGTCGCCCAAGCCATGGCGCGCGAGTTCGGACCGGCCGGCCTGCATGTCGCCCATGCGATCATCGATGGCGGGATCGATGGCGATTGGCTGAAATCGGCCTTTCCGCAAATGCATGCCGACAAAGGTGCCGACGGGCTGCTGCAACCCGATGCCATCGCCGAAACCTATTGGCAGATCCATCGCCAGCCGCGCTCGGCTTGGACCCACGAACTCGATCTCCGACCCTACAAAGAAGGCTTTTAGCGACCTCAGCATCTCCTGGCCAAAGGCCGCGCATAAGCTTTCCGCACGCAATGCAGGGGCATTTTGACGTTCTTGCGACGGTGGCCCGTCATCCCCAGGTCATCGCAGTACTGAAAAGCTGTCACCAGCTACGGAACGATAGGCCCAAGCTCGCGTTTCCTTGCAACGCCTTTCTTGGAACCTCTTGCCCCCTCGTGCCGGAAAGGCCCGATCATGTCCCCAGCTGAAGCTGCTATCCGCCACGATCTTTTGGCCCATGCGCCGGCGCCCGCGTCCATCGCCGAGCGCTTCGTACTTGTGCGCCAGACGACGGAAGCACTGGCAGCGCCGCTGTCGGCAGAAGATCAGACCGTGCAGTCGATGCCGGATGCGAGCCCGACGAAATGGCATCGCGCCCATACGAGCTGGTTTTTCGAGACTTTCGTGCTCCAGCCGCATCTGCCGGGCTATCGCAACTTCGATCCGCATTACTCCTATCTCTTCAATTCCTATTATGAGGCGGTCGGCGCCCGGCATCAGCGCTCTGCCCGCGGCGTGATCACGAGGCCCGGCATCGACGAGATCGCCGCCTATCGCGCCCATGTCGATAATGCGATGGCGGAAGCGTTGCGCAATCCGAGCCCCGGGGTGGCGGCGCTCGTCGAGCTCGGCCTTCATCACGAGCAACAGCATCAGGAACTGCTGCTAACCGACATCAAACATGCCTTCGCCGCCAATCCGCTTAGCCCCGCCTATCGCGCCGCGCCGCTCGCCGAGGCCGGATTTTCCGCGCCGAAGCCCGAATGGCTCGGCATTTCAGGTGGCATCTATGAAATCGGCCACAAGGATGAGGGCTTTGCCTTCGACAATGAAGGCCCGGCGCATCAGGTGCTGTTGCCCGATTTCGCCATCGCCAACCGGCCGGTGAGCGTCGGCGAATATCTCGATTTCATCGAGGACGGCGGCTATCAGCGCGCCGCGCTCTGGCTCTCCGATGGCTGGACTCTCGTCAATGCCGAAGGCTGGGAAGCGCCGGCCTATTGGAGCTGCGAGGACGGCGTTCTGTCGGCCTACACGCTTTACGGACGCCAGCCGCTCAACCCGGCGGAGCCGGTCTGCCATGTCAGCTATTATGAGGCCGCGGCCTTCGCCGCCTGGGCCGACAAGCGCCTGCCGACCGAATTCGAATGGGAGGTCGCGGCGCGGCTGGCCGGCGCTGCCGACAAAGCGCCGACAGACATCAGCCCGCATCCGCGCCGGCTCGGCGCCGGATTTCAGCAAGACGTCTGGGAATGGACCGCCAGCGCCTATCTCCCCTACCCCGGCTTTCGCCCGGCCGCCGGCGCGGTCGGCGAATACAATGGGAAGTTCATGATCAACCAGATGGTTCTGCGCGGCCGCTCTTGCGCCACGCCGCCCGGTCATGAGCGCGTCACCTATCGCAACTTTTTCTCCCCCGCGGCGCGTTGGCAGTTCAGCGGCTTCCGCCTCGCACAGGATCGTTAAGATGAGTCATCAGATGTCGAATACCTTGCAGAAGCTTCAGGACCTGGAGCCGTCGACGGAAGAGTTTCGCGCCGCGGTCCTCGCCGGCCTGCGGCAGAGCGATAAGGCCCTGCCCTGCAAATTCTTCTATGACGCGGAGGGCTCACGGCTCTTCGACAAGATCTGCGAGCTGCCGGAATATTATCCGACGCGCACCGAATGCCGCATCCTCGAACATCATGCAGGCGATATCGCACGCCTCATCGGCCCCAAGGCGCGGCTCGTCGAATTCGGCTCCGGCGCCGGCATCAAGATCCGGCTGCTGCTTTCGGCCCTCGTTTATCCCGCAGCCTATGTGCCGGTCGATATCTCGCGCCTGCATCTCCTCGCCGCGGCCTCGAGCCTGGCGCGCGATTTCCCGCAGCTCGCCATCGCGCCGATCTGTGCCGATTATACGAAGCCCTTCGCCGTACCGGCGACCGAAGGCGCCGCCACCACCGTCGGCTTCTTCCCCGGCTCGACCATCGGCAATTTCACCCCGGATGAGGCCCTGCATTTTCTCACCGAGGCCCGCCGCCTGCTCGGCTGCGGCTCAGCGATGATCGTCGGCGTCGATCTGCGCAAGGATGAAGCGGTGCTGGTGCGCGCCTATGATGATGCAGCGGGCGTCACGGCGGCCTTCAATCTCAACCTGCTGCGGCGGATCAATCGCGAACTCGGCGGCACTTTCGCGCTCGATCAATTCACCCATCGCGCCCGCTGGAACGAAACGCTCGGCTGCATGGAAATGCATCTCGTCAGCCGTCGCGCGCAGACGGTCGACATCGGCGGCGAGCGCTTCATCTTCGGCGAAGGCGAAGCGATCCACACCGAGAATTCGCACAAATATTCGATTACGCAGTTTCAGGATCTGGCACGCGCCGCCGGCTATGAGGCCAAAGCGGTCTGGACCGATGCAGCCGGGCTCTTCTCGGTGCATCTGCTCTGCGATGCCGAGACGGTCTGACCGCAGCGATCCGGCGCGAGGCTATTTCTTGTCGGCGCCCTTTGCCGACAGATCCTTGCCCATCGTCTGCAAGGCCTGACCGCGCTGCGACAACAAAAGGCCGCAGCGCTGGGCTTCGGTCTTGAAATCCTGCTCGTTCATCTTCGTGAGAAGCGTGCCGACCTGGCCTTCGAGATCGAGATTGGGAATGCGCGAGTCGAGCCGGCCGAGATAATATAAGGTCTCGATCAGGCCGGCCTGCTTCAGATTCTCGGTCGGCGAGCCGGCAAAACGCAGGCCGACGACAAGGCAGCGCAGATCCGCCGTCGTCGCCGGATCGTCAGCCAAAGCCTTCGAGGCGAACATCGGCGCGCCGGCAATGGCGGCGGCCATCGCAATGCGTGAGAAAATGAACGACACGTGACGCATTGCGCGAACCCCTATTTCGCAATGAAACAATGAACCCAGCCCATAGCATATTATTTGCGAAACACGAGCCCCTTTAGTTCACGCCTTATTTCACGCCTTGGGCACATGCTTTTCGAGATCGGCGAGCCAGGCCTGCGCATTGCCGTCGGAAGGCGCCCGCCAGTCGCCGCGCGGCGAGAGCGCGCCGCCGGCAACGACCTTCGGTCCGTTCGGCAAAGCCGACCGTTTGAACTGGCTCTGCCCGAAGAAGCGCTTGATGAAGACTTCGAGCCAATGCCGGATCGTCGCAAGATCATAGGCGTGCCGCCGCTCAAGCGGGAAATCCTGCGGCCAGGCGCCGCGCGCAACGTCCGACCAGGCATGCAGCGCGAGAAAAGCGATCTTGGCCGGACTGAAGCCATGACGCAGCGTGTAGAAGAGATTGAAATCCTGCAGCTCATAAGGGCCGATCACGGCTTCCGTGCTTTGCACGGCGCCGGATGCATCGGCCGGCACGAGCTCCGGCGAGATTTCCGTCGCGAGAATTGAGCCGAGCGTCGCCGCGACACCTTCGTCGAACTGCTTCGTCGCGATGGTCCAGCGGATCAGATATTGGATCAATGTCTTCGGTACGCCGGCATTGACCGCGTAATGAGACATTTGATCGCCGACGCCGTAAGTGCACCAGCCGAGCGCCAGCTCGGAGAGATCGCCGGTGCCAAGCACCAGCGCCTGATGCAGATTGGCGAGGCGGAAGAGATAGTCGGTCCGCAGCCCCGCCTGCACATTTTCGAAGGTCACATCGAAGAGCTTTTCGCCCTTGGCGAAAGGATGGCCGATGTCTTCGAGCATCATGCGCGCCGCGGGCTTGATGTCGAGCTCATGCGGGGAAACCGCCAAAGCATTCATCAGCGCAACGGCATTGGCCTTGGTCTCGGCGCTCGTCGCAAACCCCGGCATGGTGAAGGCGAGAATATTGCCGCGCGGCAGACCAAGACGGTCCATCGCCTTAGCGGCGACGATCAGCGCATGGGTCGAATCCAAGCCGCCGGACACGCCGATCACGAGCTTCGATACGCCGGCCGCCGTCAGCCTCTGTTCGAGCGCCGCGACCTGAATGTTATAGGCCTCATAGCAATCCTGCGCGAGCCGCTCGCGGTTCGACGGCACGAAGGGAAAGCGCTCGATGCCGCGTTCGAGACCGACATCGGCGAAAGTCGGCGCGAGCGTAAAGCCGATGCGGCGGAAACGCTTGTCGCGCGCGGCGCTGCGTCGATTGTCGTCGAATGTGCCTTGCCGCAAACGCTCCTGCATCAGGAGATCGAGATCGATGTCGGCGGTCACATATTGGCCGGCCTCCGGAAAGCGCGGCGATTCGGCCAGAATGACGCCATTCTCGATGATTGAGGTCTGGCCGTCCCAGGCGAGATCGGTCGAGGATTCACCAACGCCCGCGGCCGAATAAATATAGGCCGACAGGCAGCGGGCCGATTGCGATTGGCAGAGCAGCCGGCGCGTATCGCTCTTGCCGATGGTGATATTGCTCGCCGACAGATTGGCGAGCACGGTCGCGCCGGCGAGCGCAGCTGCGGAACTCGGCGGGATCGGCACCCAAAGGTCTTCGCAAATCTCGGCATGCACGACGAAGCCGTCGACGTCCCCCGCGGCGAAGAGAAGATCGGGCCCGAACGGAACGCAATGCGCGCCGACGCGGATCTCCTGGCCCTCGGTGCCTTCGCCCGACGCAAAATGCCGCCGCTCGTAAAATTCGCGATAGTTCGGCAGATGCACTTTCGGCACGACGCCGAGCAGGCGGCCACGATGAATGGCGAGCGCGCAATTATAGAGTCGCCCGTCGTGGCGCAGCGGCGCACCGACGAGGATCACAGGCATCAGCGTTTTCGACGCTTCGATCAAATAGTAAACCGCTTCGACCACCTGATCGAGCAAGCTTTGCTGAAGCAGCAGATCATCGATCGCATAGGCGGATAGCGCCAGTTCCGGAAAGACGGCGAGCCCGGCAGCATCCGCGCTCACGCCGGTGAGCATGGTGACGATCGTCTCGGCATTGGCCATAGGCGCGGCAATGCGCGTCCGCAGCGTGCAGGCTGCAACGCGAACGAAGCCGTGCCGATAGATCGAGTTAAAGCTCATTGCATATCCAGCCGCGCCAAAGGCCCTCGGGCAGGTCGGGCGCCTGTATTTAACATGTTCGTGATCGGATCACAGGTCATCGTAAGTCAAGGTAAATCGCGGCATCGCCATCGCTGAGCGCCGCTGAACGAAAGGCATCTGCGGGAGTCTTCATCTACCGTTCATTTGTTCAAACCTAGCTTCCGCTCGCGGCTGCAAGGTCTTTCACACCGGGCGCCGCCAGCGGCGAAGGTTCAGCGCCGCAGACAAATCTTTCCGGCGGGGGATCGAAGGGTCCGCCGCGTGCAGGATGAGAGGAGGTCTGAAAATGCGTCTTCTTGCAACCCTCGCAGCAAGCGTCATGACTGCGAGCACTATGGTCTCGGCGGCCGTTGCGACCCCGATCGCCGATCAAAGCGCCATTCAGCAGGCCACCGAGACTCTCGGCGGCATTGAAAAGACCCAGTACTACTACCCCTACGCCGGCGCTACGCCATATTACTACGGCGGCTATCAGTATTGCTGGTATCCGCATGGCTGGCGCGGCCCAGGTTGGTACTGGTGCGGCTATGCGGGGCGTTATGGCTACGGCTGGGGCGGTCCTTGGGCCTGGGGCTACGGCCTTGGCTGGGGTCGCGGTTGGGGCTGGGGTCCCGGTTGGCATGGTGGCTGGGGCTATGGCTGGCATGGCGGCTGGCGCCGCTGATTTGAACCGCTGGTTCGAATCCATGCACCCTGCGTTTTCGGCCGGAGTCCATCCGGCCGAAGTCATCTTCAAAATATCCGTCATCTTCAAAATAACTTAGGAGGAATAGATGCGTTTCCTATCGACCGTCGCGGTCAGCGCCTTGGTTGCGACTTCGCTCGTATCGGCCGCGGCTGCCGCGCCGATCGCTCAACAAGACGAGTTGCGCCAAGCGGCGTCCTCAATGATGCCGGTCGAGAAGACGCAGTTCTTCTTCGGCGGCTATAATTATTGCTGGTATCCGGTCGGCTGGCACGGCCCGGGCTGGTACTGGTGCGGTTATGCTTGGCGGCGCGGCTATGGCTGGGGCGGTCCGCGCGGCTGGCACGGCTGGCATGGCGGCGGTCCGGGCTTCCACGGCGGCCATGGTGGTTTCCACGGCGGATTTCATGGCGGCTTCCATGGCGGCTTCCATGGCGGCCACGGCGGCTTCCACGGCGGTCACCACCACTAAGCGTCACTGTCGCCATCTAAACCGTTTTGCGCCGCCGAGATTTGCTGTCTCGACGGCGCAGGCATTTAGGCGCCGCCGCACTTGCGATCACGTCTTCGCGAGCTAATCTGCGGGCACCGGACCGCCGGACCATATGAAACGGCAGGGTCCATCAGGGGACAGCCGTTCGCATGCTTGCATCGGATGAAGACATTCTGCGCATCGCGCAGGAGTGGACCGAAGCCAAGAAAGGCGTCGCGATCGCCACAGTGATCGAGACCTGGGGTTCAGCGCCGCGACCGGTCGGCAGCCATCTTGTCATCGACGACGAAGGCCATTTTCTCGGTTCGGTGTCCGGCGGATGCGTCGAAGCCGACGTGCTGAGCGAGGCGCAAGAGGTCATTGCGACCGGCAAGCCGGCGCTGCTTGAATTCGGCGTCGCGAATGAGACGGCTTGGCAGGCCGGCCTTTCCTGCGGCGGCCGCATCAAGATCTATGTCGAGAGGATCGACTGATGCGCCGCGATCTTCTCGCTGCTCTGAATGGCGAGCGTGCGGCGCGCCGCGCCGCCGTGCTCGTCACCGATCTTGCGAGCGGCGAGCAACAGCTCGTGCGCGAAGCCGAGCTTGCGCGAGATCCAGAAGATCCGCTTCAGGACCTCATCGCCGAGCGGCTGCGCTCCGGCAAAAGCGGTCCGGCGGAAATCGCGGGACGCAATCTCTTTCTGCTTGTTGAAGTGCCGCGCGGCAAGCTCGTCGTGATCGGTGCCGTCCATATCTCGCAAGCGCTGGCACCTATGGCGAAGCTCGCTGATCTCGACATGATCATCATCGATCCGCGCACCGCCTTCGCGACGCCGGAGCGTTTTCCCGACGTCAAGGTCATCGCCGAATGGCCACAAGAAGTGCTGCCGAAGGTCGGCCTCGATCCATTCTCGGCGCTCGCCGTGCTGACCCATAATCCACAGATTGAAGATCCGGCGCTCGCCGCCGCGCTTGCCGCCGGCTGCTTCTATATCGGCGCCCTCGGTTCGCTGAAGACGCATGCGAAGCGCCGCGAGCGGCTGCGCGCAGAAGGCTTTTCAGACAGCCAGATCAACACAATCCATGCGCCGATCGGCATGGATATCGGCTCGGTGAGCCCCGCCGAGATCGCTGTCTCGATTCTGGCCGAGATCATCGCCGCGATGCGGCGGAAACCTTTGCGTTCGTAACGCGCAGCCTGAACACCCTGCCTGAAGGCGGCTTGACGGATCGGCTGCCGGCGCGAAGACTTGGGCTCCATCGGCACGCCGCCAACATTGGGAGTCACATGCCGCACTCGGCCGAGATCGCCGCGATTATTCTCGCCGCCGGGAAAGGCGCGCGTTTCGGCAGCGATCCGAACGCGCCGAAGATTCTGGCACCGCTCGCCGGCAAGCCACTGATCCGTCATGTCGCGGAAGCCGCGCGCGCCTCGCTCGCGCAGCCACTGATCGTGGTGCTCGGTCCCGCGTCAGAGAAAGCGCAATCAGCACTCGCCGGGCTTGATGCTAACTGCCTCGTCAATAACGACCCCGAGGCCGGCCTTTCGCGATCGCTCGCCCTCGGACTTAGCGCTGTGCCTGAACGATGTGCTGGCGCGATCATTCTGCTGGCGGACATGCCGCGCATTCGAGCCGATATCATCGATCGCCTCGTCGCCGCCTTTCGAGACGCCAAGGAATCGCCGCGCGCCGTCATTCCGGTGCGCGCCGGGCGGCATGGCAATCCCGTTCTGCTCGGGCGGGCGATCTTCCCAGCCGTGATGCAACTGACGGGAGATCGCGGCGCCCGTGCGTTGCTGCGCGGCGAGACTCGAGGCATCATCGAATGTCCGATCAACGATGTTGCGATCGAGATCGATGTGGATACGAAAGAGTCTCTCGCGGAGCTTGCACGGCAAATGCTAGGTGTCTGATCCGCAAGGTGTCCGATCCACAAGCCATGTGATCGGAAAGAAGTCAGATCGGCAAATCTGTGCGGCTCGCGCAAAAAGCCTTTGCCCCCTCGGCGGCCGCAAGGCTTCGTTAATTTTGCGAGAGTCGAATGATCGATCAGGGCTTCGCACGGAGGATATGCGCAAAAGCCAAGAACTAACCCAAAGCAAGACGAACTCTTTGGAGATCGCGTCGATGAACACTGATCCAGAGCGCGGGCCGTCGCCCGGTTTTCTCAAGCAGCTCGCCGGCTATGGCCTGACGACGGCCGAGATTCTCTATCACATGCCCGATCATCCAGGGCTGCTGCAGACCTTCGTCTGGCAAGAATACGATATCGCGCCGGAGTTTCCCTGCCTCTTCCGCTTTCTGACCTTCTGGCGCAAGGAACTCGACGGCCCATTGCACAGCGTGCGGGTCGGCCATTCGAAGCTTATCAAGCCAGCGGAATTGACGATCAGAGCCGAGTTCCGGATCAATTGATCTGGCTTCAGTCGATGAGGCTTTAGTTGATCAGGATTTAGGCTGTAGACTCATAAGCTCGGAGCCAGAGCCGCATTGAGGCGAGTTGGATCATGGCGAGGAAGTTGGCGGCGAGCTTGTCGTATCGGGTGGCGACACGACGGAAGTGCTTCAGCTTGGAGAAGAAGCGCTCAATCAGGTTACGCTTGTGGTAGAGATGCTTGCTGAAGCAGGGTTTCCAACGCCTGTTGCTCTTCGCCGGGATGTTGGGCGTAGCACCTTGTTCCTTGATCAGCGCCCGGATGCGGTCAGCGTCATAGGCTTTATCGGCAAGGACGATGGTGTGTGGGCTGAGCTGATCGAGAAGCTTGTCGGCGACCTGGCCGTCGTGCGCTTGCCCAGCGGTCAGGCCGAGCCGGATTGGAAGACCTTGCGCGTCGACGACCGCGTGGATTTTGGTCGTGAGGCCGCCTCGGGAGCGACCAAGACAGTGATCTGCACTTCCCCTTTTTGCCGTCGCGGCCTGCTGGTGGGCGCGGACGGAGGTGCTGTCAATCATCTGGATATCGCCGTCATAGGCAGCGGTGATAGCATCCATCATCCGATCCCAAACGCCCGCCTTTCGCCATCGAATGAAGCGGTTGTAGCAGGTGGTGCGCGGGCCATAAGACTTGGGCAGGTCTCGCCATGGCGCACCGGATCGCAGCACCCAGAAGATGCCGTTTAGCACGCGCCGGTCATCGACGCGCGGTACGCCTCGTGGCTTGTTGGGCAGCAGCGGCTCGATCACGCGCCACTCGAAGTCGGTCAGGTCATATTGGCTCATGCTGATGCTGAAACAGCATTTGGCGAACTATGGAAGCGGCCAGGCAGCTATCGACCCAAGGCCGTCACTGCCATATCATTTGATTTTCCGGAAGGCAGCCATAAGCGAGGAACAGGAATTGAGAGAAGAGTTGAGCCTGGTGGAAGATTATCGTCCCGTCGCCCTTGTCACTGGTTCAACATCTGGAATTGGCGAATCCGTTGCCCGGAGGTTCGTGCAGGAAGGGTATAATGTTATCCTTCATTCTCGTAATTCCGAGGATAAAGGTCGGTCTCTTGCGGCCGAGCTTAAATCTGCCAGCTATATTCAAGCCGACTTAGCCCGAGAAAGCGACCGCAGACGTCTCATACATGACGCTGTTGGCTTATGGGGGCGGTTGGACGTGCTGGTGAACAATGCTGGTCTGAGCGGTGTGATACCCCACGCCGATCTGCGTGCAGCCACTTCGGAGATTTGGCACGAACTGTACGAAGTGAATATGGTGGCGCCCTTTCACCTTATAGCTGAAGCGGAGACCGCGCTGCGCAACGCGGCGCAGCATGGACGAACGGCTTGTATCGTAAACATTAGCTCTCACGCCGGAGTTCGGCCAAAAGGGGCCTCAATTCCGTATGCAGCCACCAAGGCGGCGCTCAACCACGTGACACGGCTACTTGCATTGTCACTGGCGCCAGCCATCAGGGTAAATGCCGTTGCGCCTGGCCTTGTCGATACACCGCTAACAGCCGACTGGACAGCAGCCCAAGAGTTATGGAGAACGCGCGCGCCGATGCGACGGCCGGCCAGCCCGGAAGACATTGCGCAAGCTGTCATGATGCTCGTGCAATCGGATTATTTGACGGGCGAGATTTTGCTCTCCGATGGTGGGCTCAACCTGACGTGACCGAAACCGACAAGATTGAGCATCCTGGGAACACTCAAAATGCCGGCCCTCGAACAATCACGCTCCATGGTCCACCGCTGGTCGGAACCATATCCGCTTTCGGAGTATCCACGCTGTAAGCCGACAGGCAACTTCCCACCCATCTCGGTCATTCCCGGTTTATGGGTTCACGACCTAGTTGATGAGGCTCGACACGGGCGCGCGGCCGACGAGATTGTCGGCCATCGCCTTTGCGTAGAGTCGATCGATCTCCTCGGGGGGGAGCGGAGCGGCAAAAAGGAAGCCCTGCAATTCATCGCAACCGAGCTCGCGCAGGAATTCGATCTGCTCCGGCGATTCGATGCCTTCCGCCGTTACGGTGAGTCCCAAAGCGCGGCCGAGCTTGACGATCGATTCGACGATGATCGCGCTTTCGCCCTGCGGCTCCATCGATTCGAGAAAGGACCGGTCGATCTTGATCTTGTCGAAGGCGAAGCGGCGCAGATAGATCAAGCTCGAATAGCCATTGCCGAAATCATCGAGCGCCATGCGGATGCCGAGCGCCCGCAGATCGATGATCGAACGTTCCGCCAGATCCGCGTCCGAGATCACGACGCCTTCCGTCAGTTCGAGTTCGAGCCGGTGCGGCTCGACGCCCGTCTCGGCGATAATGGCCTCGACCGAGGCGACGAAGTCACGTTGGCGGAATTGGATCGGCGAGACATTCACCGCGACATGCAGATTCGGCCAGCGTTTGGCGTCCTGACAGGCGCGCCGCAGCACCCATTCGCCGAGCGGCACGATAAGCCCCCGCTCCTCCGCCAGCCCGACGAAATGCTCGGCTGATAAAAGTCCTTGCGTCGGATGCTGCCAGCGCACCAGTGCCTCGACGCCGATGAAGCGGTCGCCGACGGCCGACATGATCGGCTGATAAAGCAACAACAGCCTGTCATTTTCGATCGCTGCGCGCAGATCGTCTTCGGCGCTCTGCAGAAGCCGCAGCTCCTCGCCGCTCTTGGCTTCATAGAAGGCGAAACGGTTGCGGCCCTCATGCTTGGCGCGATAGAGGGCGAGATCGGCGAGGCGCAGCAGGCTCGAACGGTCGTTCGCATTGTGCGGATAGAGCGCGATGCCGATCGACATGCCGCAGAAGAAATGCTGGCCGCCGACTTCGAAGGGCGCGCTCATCGTCTCAAGGACGCGATAGGCGAGCTTGGCACAATCGCGCGGATCGGCCACATCCGTCTGCAGAATCGCAAATTCGTCGCCGCCAATGCGGGCGATGTGGTCGCTGTTGCGCACGGCCCGGGCAAGTCGGTCCGCGACCGCGATGATCATCAGATCGCCGACTTCATGGCCGAAGCTATCGTTGGTTTCCTTGAAGTGATCGAGATCGATATAGAAGAGCGCAAACTGGCTACCCTTGCGCCGGCAGCGGGCGACTTCCGCATCGACGAGCTCGTTGAAGAGGAAGCGGTTCGGCAGCCCCGAGAGGACATCGCGTCCGGCGGCCTGCTTCGCCTTTTCCGCGCTCTCGGCCAGCCGTAGCACCGCCTGATGCGAGCGCAGGATCATGAAGCCAGAAAAAGCGAAGGTGAAGATGAGCAGCAGAAGATTGACGCGTTGCTGTTCGCCGAACAGGCTGATGCGCAACGACATCGCGCCATTGGCGTCCTGCAGGGCGACGCAAATGCCGATTGCGACGACGATAATCGTGACCAGGACGAGCCGCGACGGAAGCGTCCGGCCTTCGAGCCCGACCAGCTCGGCCTTCGTCTGCTGTTCGCGTTTCAAGGCGCCCGAACCCACGAGGTCATTCAGCTGCATTTGCCGAAACTCTGTCAGACGACGCCAAAATCAAGGAGATCATAGGGACGTCTCAATTGAACTTTCTTAAAGGCAAGGGCCGGCGATTGTGAATCGTAGCAGCACTTTGTTAACTTTGTGTTTGGCCAAAACCCTACGCGCGGTGCGAAGACGCATCGCCGAGCTTCGGTTCAAAGTCGCCAGCCGACAGGATGTTGCGCAAAAGTTGACAGATCTTTCCGCCGGTCCAACGAAATGACAAATATTGTCCAGCTTCAGCAGATATATTCTAAAAAATGCGAAAAAATCGCTCACCCCGCAGCACGACATGACGCAGCGGCAGCTCAGATGAGCTGCAGGCCCTTGAAGCTCGCGAAGCCGTCCCGGCCGATGATCAGATGGTCGTGCACCGCGACATTGAGGGATTTGCCGAGCGCCACGATCTCCTGCGTCAGTTGAACGTCGGCCCCCGACGGGCTCGGATCGCCGGAGGGATGATTATGCACAAGGATCATCGCCGTGGCGTTCAGCTCCAAGGCGCGG
>JBKQRA010000072.1:0-4671 GCA_052144065.1 Methylovirgula sp.
CCTGTTGTTTGACCTCCGGCTTATATTCCCCGTTGTACAAGGCCGTTCGCCTGAAAAACTCGTAAGTTCCGGAAATCGTATTGCGGCCGTAAATGGAGATCGGCTGCGAAGCCCATTCGCCCTTCAAGCCAAGATTGCCCCAGGTGTCGATGCTTCTTCCGCCGCTGCCCTTGCGCGTGGAAGAGAAAATCCGATCCACTTGCTCCATCGTCAAACACTCGATGGGATTGTCCTTGTTGACATAGACGGCGAGCGCGTCGACCGCGACACGGAAACTGGAGACCGGATAGCCGTATTTCGTTTTGAACGCCTCGGGCTCCGAGGCAGTCATCGGACGCGACATCGGACCGAACTGGGAAGCGCCTTCGAGCAGTGCGGACGGGGCCGTCGCCGAGCCCTTGCCCTCGATCTCGATTTTCACGCTCGGATAGCGTTCGTTGAATCCTTTGGCCCATAGCTCCATTTCATTGTTCAACGTATCGGAGCCAACCGATTTGAATTCGCCCGAAATTCCCTTGACGGGCTGATAGGCGGGAAGAGCCGCGTCGAGAGCCAGCGCGGCGGACGCCGCCAGCATATTCACGGCAAAGGCGGCGGCGAGCATTGCAGGCTTCATCGGAACTTCTCCTGTTGAAACAATCTTAGGTGGCTAAGCCGCCTGTTGAGCGACTCGCCGCTCATCCCGCAACGACTCTCTGGCCCGCCGCATTGACGACCAGCTCTCCATCTTCCTTGCGAAACTCGCCTTTCTGCGGCAGCGGCAGAATGTCGAGAACCGCTTCGGACGGTCGGCACAGCTTGACGCCGTTTGGCGTCACAACGATCGGGCGATTGATAAGGATCGGATGCGCCATCATGGCGTCGATCAGTTGATCGTCCGACAGCGTGGGATCGTCCAGCTTCAACTCGTCGTAGGGCGTTCCCTTCCGGCGCAGCAGATCGCGCGCAGGAATCCCCATGCGATCGATCAGGCTCACAAGTTCGGCCCGGCTCGGCGGGGTTTTCAGATATTCGACGATACGCGGCTCGACGCCGCAATTGCGGATGAGGCCGAGCGTGTTGCGCGACGTGCCGCAAGCCGGATTGTGGTAGATGACGATGTCCACGTTCCCGCTCATACGTCGGCCTTCGCGCCGAGGGACGCGCCCTCGGTTTCGCCGATCTCCCGCAGCTTTGCGCTAAGCGCCAGTCTGTCGAGGCGCTTGATCGGCAGGGCGTTGAAGATGGAGATGCGGTTGCGCAAATAGCGGTGGGCGAGAACGAAGGCGCGCTCCTTCTCTATGGGGGTTCCCTCGACGGCGGCGGGGTCTTCGATGCCCCAATGCGCCGTCATCGGTTGGCCGGGCCATACCGGGCAGGCTTCGCCGGCGGCGCTGTCGCAGACCGTGAACACGAAATCGAGATTGGGCGCGCCCTCGCCGGTGAACTCGTCCCAGGGCTTCGAGCGCATGCCGTCAATCGGATAGTCCATGCTTTCGAGAACTTTGATGGCGAGCGGGTTGACCGATCCTTTGGGATGGCTGCCAGCCGAAAAGGCGTTGAAGCGGTCGCCGCCTTCCTTGCGCAGAATGCTCTCGGCCATGATCGAGCGCGCCGAATTGCCGGTGCACAGGAACAGCACATTGTATTTTTTATCGGTCATGGTCTTGCTCCTCTGCGTTGGCGCAACAGGGTGAGAGATCGGCGATCATCGGCATGCAAACTTCCGGTCTGCCGCCGCAGCAATCCTTGACGAGAAACAACGCGACCTCGCGCAAGCGGGACAGGTCGGCGCGATAAATGATCGAGCGGCTGCGCCGCTCGCCGTGCACCAAACCCGCCCGTGCGAGAATCGCGAGGTGCGCCGACATGGTGTTTTGCGGAACTTCCATCAGGCGCGCCAATTCGCCGGCCGGCACGCCGTCCGGCTCGTGGCTGACCAGCAGCCGAAAAGTGTTGAGCCGGGTCGACTGGGCGAGCGCCGCCAGCGCGGCGATTGTTTCTAAGTCATCCATATTTCTAGAGTTACAGATATATATGACGCTTTGAAGACGGAATGCGAGGCCTTAAAACTTCTCCACAAGCCTCATACCTTTGAATTTTCAGCTATTTGCTATATATGGTCCGTCCATGCGGAAGCGAGCGGCATGGCCTCGCCCATGGAGGGGCTGGGCGACGCGCGAGAATTTTCTGAGGATTAACGGAGGGCCAAAATGAAAACGATCCAAGTGTTCGATCCGGCGCTGTGCTGTAGCACGGGCGTATGTGGCGCCGAGGTCGATCAGGCCTTGGTGAGCTTCTCGGCGGATGCGGATTGGGCGAAACAGAACGGCGCTCACATCGAGCGGTTCAATCTCGCCCAGCAGCCGGTCGCCTTCGCCGAAAACTCCACCGTGAAAGGCTTTCTGGAGCGCTCCGGTCAGGAGGCGCTGCCGTTGATCCTCGTCGACGGCGAAGTGGCGCTCGCGGGCCGCTATCCCAGCCGTGCCGAGCTGGCTCGTTGGGTTGGCGTCACGGAAGCCAACCCCGAAGCGAAGCAGGGCGGATGCTGTGGCGGCAAAAGCTGCTGAACGTCGCAAAGGGCGCGCATGAATTTTCTCGAAAAGCCTCCACGCTTTCTCTTTTTCACCGGCAAGGGCGGCGTGGGCAAGACCTCGCTCGCCTGCGCGACTGCGATCCAGCTCGCCGAAGGCGGGCGGCGTGTCCTGTTGGTCAGCACTGACCCTGCGTCCAATGTCGGTCAGGTGTTTGGCGTCAACATCGGCAACCAGATCACGGCCATTCCGGCCGTGCCGCGACTCGCCGCGTTGGAAATCGACCCGCAGGCCGCGGCGCAAGCCTATCGTGACCGCATCGTTGGCCCTGTGCGCGGCGTGCTTCCCGACGCCGTGGTCAAAGGCATCGAGGAACAGCTTTCTGGCGGATGCACGACGGAGATCGCAGCCTTCGATGAATTCACCGCGCTTCTGATCGACTCGGCCTTGACCGCTGATTACGACCACATCGTTTTCGACACGGCCCCGACCGGACACACGATCCGACTGCTGCAACTTCCCGGCGCCTGGAGCGGCTTCCTCGAGGCCGGCAAGGGCGACGCCTCTTGTCTGGGACCGCTTGCCGGTCTCGAAAAGCAACGCGCTCAATACAAGGCGGCGGTGGAAGCCTTGGCCGACGAGCGCCGCACGCGCCTGGTTCTTGTCGCCCGCGCCCAGCAGTCCACCTTGCAGGAAGTCGCCCGCACTCATGCCGAACTCGCGGCGGTTGGGCTTGGCCGGCAGTATCTCGTCATCAATGGCTTGCTCCCCCGCTCAGAGGCGTTGCACGACCCGCTGGCTGCCGCCGTTTGCGAAAGGGAGCAGGCAGCCTTGACCGAGATCCCCGAGGTATTGAGAGCGCTGCCGCGCGACGAAATCGCGTTACTGCCTTTCGATCTTGTGGGCATCGCCGCTCTGCGTCAGTTGCTGACCGGAGCGACGCCTAAATTGGCCGCCGATTCGGGTGAGCAGGTCATGCTCGATGCGCCGAGTCTATCGGCGCTGGTCGACGGCGTTGCCGCGGACGGTCACGGTCTCGTGATGCTGATGGGCAAGGGGGGCGTTGGCAAGACCACCGTGGCGGCGGCGATCGCGGTCGAACTGGCGCATCGCGGATTGCCCGTGCATCTCACCACGTCGGATCCTGCCGCCCATTTGGCGGAAACGTTGCATGGCTCCCTCGAAAATCTCACGGTGAGCCGGATTGATCCGCACGCGGAAACCGAACGCTATCGTCGGGAGGTTTTGGCGAGTAAGGGCGCGACGCTGGATGCTGAAGGCCGGGCGTTGCTCGAAGAGGACCTGCGCTCGCCTTGCACTGAGGAAATCGCGGTCTTCCAAGCGTTCTCGCGCATCATCCGCGAGGCCGGCAAAAAATTCGTCGTGATGGACACCGCGCCGACAGGCCACACTCTGTTGCTTCTCGACGCCACCGGCGCCTATCACCGCGAAGTCGCGAGGCATGTCGGCCCGGGAGCCCATTTCACCACGCCGATGATGCAATTGCAGGACCCGAAGCAGACAAAAGTGCTGCTCGTAACCCTCGCGGAAACCACGCCGGTGCTTGAAGCCGCAAGCCTGCAAGCCGATCTGCGCCGCGCCGGCATTGAGCCCTGGGCCTGGGTCATCAATAACAGCGTTGCGGCGGCGCGGCCTCACTCTCCTCTGTTGCGACAACGCGCGCGCAATGAATTGCGCGAAGTGACGGCTATTTTGACCCGTCACGCGACGCGGTACGCGGTCGTTCCGTTGCTGAAAGAGGAACCTATCGGTGTTGATCGGTTGCTCGAATTTGCGGGGCATGTTGCGGAAGCAGTCTGACTCTCTCGATAAATCGTTCAAGTGCTAGGCCTGCCCTGAGAAACCTGCTTTGCGCTCGCCCAACCGGTCGACGAATAGCGGGTTGTGGCGCATTTCCTTTCGTGAAGCGCTTCTCCCAGCCGAGGAACGCGCCGTGCGGATTATTCGCAGGCGCCTTCCACCTACTCCATTCCACGTTGACCCCAATGGAGCGGAGTCGAAACGCGAGCGGCGTCCCCCGATCCAGCCGCGCGCTTCGCTCCGCGTCGCGCCGCCGGCGTCACCGCGCATTGCCCCGCCCACGCAAAGCCAGCCTATATCAGTTCTCGTAGATCGTCGGGTGTGTCGACGAACATTT
>JBKQRA010000073.1:0-80801 GCA_052144065.1 Methylovirgula sp.
GCCGATGAATTCGTGCTTGGCCTTTTCTTTGGACTTGTCGCTCATGTGACCCTCGTTGATCAAACCACGGGGGTCTAAGGGTCTGCTGCAATGCAGAAAATTTCGGACGATCCCTTAAGGGATTCTACGGAATTGACGCAAAAAATGCCATGGCGCGGAGCGACGCGCAAAAATGGCCAGGACTCAAGGCTCTGCCATTTCGTAAACGCTTCGCTTTAAGAAAAGATGACGCGGCACGCGGCGCTAGCTCACGCCCTTCGTCAAAAACTTCTGCGCTTTGTGCTTATGGCCGAAGCGGCGCCCTTCGCCGCCCCCTGCACCCGTGCCGGCCGGCTGTCCGCCGGGAACGAGCTGATGCTTCCCCGGCCCGATGAGATCGGCGCGGCCCATGCGTTTCAAGGCCTCGCGCAGCAGCGGCCAGTTTTCCGGATCGTGATAGCGCAGGAAGGCCTTGTGCAATCGCCGTTGCCGCAAGCCTTTGACGGTTTCGACTTGCTCGGATCCCCCGCGCCGCACCGGCCGCAGCGGATTGACGCCCGAATGATACATCGCCGCCGACAGCGACATCGGCGAGGGCAGAAATGTCTGCACCTGATCGGCGCGGTATTTATTACGCTTCAGCCACAGCGCGAGGTTCATCATATCCGCGTCGGTCGTGCCCGGATGCGCCGCGATGAAATAGGGAATCAGGAAATAATTCTTGTCGGCCTCGCGCACCGCCTGATCGAAGATCTGCTTGAAGCGATCATAGGCGCCGATGCCGGGCTTCATCATCTTCGACAATGGCCCGTCTTCGGTATGTTCGGGCGCGATCTTCAGATAGCCGCCGACGTGATGGGACACCAGCTCGCGAATATAGGCGGGGCTGCGCACCGCGAGATCATAGCGCACGCCCGACGCCACCATCACCTTCTTGACGCCGGGCACCTGCCGCACGGCGCGATAGAGATCGATGAGCTTGTCGTGGCTCGTATCGAGGTTCTTGCAGATATCGGGATAGACGCAGGCCGGACGCCGGCAGAGCGCTTCGGTCTCTTTGTCCTTGCAGGCCATGCGATACATATTCGCGGTGGGGCCGCCGATATCCGAAATTATGCCGGTGAAGCCCTTCGTCTTGTCGCGCACCGTCGCGATCTCTTTGACGACGGAGTCCTGCGAGCGGCTCTGGATGATGCGACCTTCATGTTCGGTGATCGAGCAGAAGGAGCAGCCGCCGAAACAGCCGCGCATGATGGTGACGGAAAAGCGGATCATCTCCCAGGCGGGGATGCGCGCCTCGCCATAGGCGGGATGCGGCGCGCGCGCATAGGGCAGATCATAAACCGCATCCATCTCCGCCATCGTCAGGGGGATCGGCGGCGGCGTCAGCCAGAGTTCGCGCGTGCCGTGACGCTGCACCAGCGCGCGCGCATTGCCGGGGTTGCTCTCGCGATGCAGAACCCGCGAAGCGCGGGCATAGGATTCCGGATCGCGCTCGACCTGTTCGAACGCCGGCAGGCGGATGACGGTTTTTTCGCCGACATTTTGCGCGCCCTCATCCGTCTCGTCGAGATCATCGGCCTTGAGTTCGGTCCAGCCGTCCGGCACCGCATCCTTCAAAAGGACGGCGCCCCGCACATCGTCGAGCCTCGCGGGCAACGTCCCCTTGGCGCCCTTGGCCTTGGCGAAACGATGCGCGACCTCGACGACGGCCCGCTCGGCATTGCCATAGAGCAGAATGTCGGCCTTTGAATCGACGAGGATCGAGCGGCGAACCTTGTCCGACCAATAATCGTAATGCGCGATACGACGCAGCGAGGATTCGATGCCGCCGAGCACGATCGGCACATCGCGATAGGCCTCGCGGCAGCGCTGCGCATAGACGATCGTGGCACGGTCGGGCCGTTTGCCGCCGGTGCCCTCCGGGCTATAGCTGTCGTCGTGGCGCAACCGCCGGTCCGACGTATAGCGGTTGACCATGGAATCCATATTGCCGCCGGTGACGCCGAAGAATAGCGCGGGGCAGCCCAAAGCCTTGAACGGCTCGGCGCTCTGCCAGTCGGGCTGAGCAATGATGCCGACGCGAAAGCCCTGCGCCTCGAGAAGCCGGCCGACCAAGGCCATGCCGAAGCTTGGATGATCGATATAGGCGTCGCCGGTGACGAGGATGATATCGCAGGCGTCCCAGCCAAGTTCGTCCATTTCGGCACGGCTCATCGGCAGGAACGGCGCCGTGCCGAACCGATGCGCCCAATATTTGCGATAGGAGAAAAGCGGTTTTGGGTCTTCCATTAGGGCGAGGATTTAGCGCATTTTGGGGTGAGGTGGAACGAATTCGTCCCGGTTACCGTCATGGCACCAAATCCCTCACCCTGAGGCGCGAGCGCAGCGAGCCTCGAAGGGCGAGGGATCGTCTGGAAGATAGGCGCATGACGCCCTCGTGGTTCGAGACGGCCCCTAAAGGGGCCTCCTCACCATGAGGGCTTCGGCCCTCACACATAAAGCTTGCCGCCCTTTTCCAAGAACTCGGCGCTCTTTTCCGCCATGCCTTTTTCGGCTTCGGCGATGGCCGCCGCCTCGGTCCGCAAATCCTGGCTGATCTTCATCGAGCAGAATTGCGGTCCGCACATCGAGCAGAAATGCGCGCTCTTATGCGCGTCCTTCGGCAGCGTCTCGTCGTGGAATTGCGCCGCCGTCTCGGGATCGAGGCCGAGATTGAACTGATCCTGCCAGCGGAAGTCGAAGCGCGCGCGGGACACCGCATCATCTCTGATCTGCGCCGCCGGATGGCCCTTGGCGAGATCGGCCGCATGCGCGGCGATCCGATAGGTGATGACGCCCACCTTCACATCGTCGCGGTCGGGTAATCCTAAATGCTCCTTCGGCGTGACATAGCAAAGCATGGCGCAGCCATACCAGCCGATCATCGCCGCGCCGATGCCCGACGTGATGTGATCATAGCCCGGCGCGATATCGGTCGTGAGCGGTCCAAGCGTATAGAAGGGCGCCTCGTCGCATTCCTTCAGCTGCTTTTCCATATTCACCTTGATCTTATGCATCGGCACATGGCCGGGGCCTTCGATCATCACCTGGCAGCCCTTCTTCCAGGCGATCTTGGTGAGTTCGCCGAGCGTCTCCAATTCGGCGAATTGCGCGCGGTCGTTGGCGTCCGCGATCGAGCCAGGCCGCAGACCATCGCCCAGCGAGAAGGAGATGTCGTAAGCGCGCATGATGTCGCAAATCTCTTCGAAATGTTCGTAGAGAAAGCTCTCCTTGTGATGCGCGAGGCACCAGCGCGCCATGATCGAGCCGCCGCGCGAGACGATGCCCGTTGTGCGCTTGGCCGTCAGCGGCACATGCGCGAGGCGCACGCCCGCATGGATGGTGAAGTAATCGACGCCTTGTTCCGCCTGCTCGATCAGCGTGTCGCGGAAAATCTCCCAGGTGAGCGCGAGCGCGTCGCCATCGACCTTTTCGAGCGCCTGATAGATCGGCACCGTGCCGATCGGCACCGGCGCATTGCGGATGATCCAATCGCGAATATTGTGAATATTGCGGCCGGTCGACAGATCCATCACCGTATCCGCGCCCCAGCGGATCGACCAGACCATTTTATCGACCTCTTCGGCGACTGAAGAGGTCACCGCCGAATTGCCGATATTGGCGTTGATCTTCACCAAGAAATTGCGGCCGATGATCATCGGCTCAAGCTCGGGATGATTAATATTGGCGGGGATGATGGCACGACCGCGGGCAATCTCGTTGCGCACGAATTCAGGCGTCACGAAGGCCGGAATATCGGCGCCAAAGCTTTCGCCATCGGCGAGCTTGGCTTGCGCCTCTTCCAACATTTTTTCACGGCCGAGATTTTCTCTGGCCGCGACATAGATCATCTCTTCCGTAATAATGCCGGCACGGGCGAATTCATATTGGGTGACAAGCGCGCCCTCGCGGCCGCGGCGCGGCGCCCGCACGGCGGGACAAAGCGGCACGAGCTTTTCGCCTTCGACATGGCCCGAGGTAAATCCGTTGTCTTCCGGGCGAATGGCGCGGCCGGCATAGGTCTCAAGACCGTCGCGCTTGGCGAGCCAGGCATCGCGCACCGGCGGCAGGCCGGCGGCGAGATCGACGTGGGGCGCGGCTTCCGTATAAGGGCCAGACGGATCATAGACGCGCACCGGCGGCTCATTGGCAGACGGATCGAGATCGATTTCGCGCAGCGGGACTTTGATGTCGGCGTGGCCTTGCGGCGAATAATAGACTTTGCGCGATGCGGGCAGCGGACCCGACGTCACGCTGCGCGGTATGAGGCTCTCGGGCTTGGGTTGGATGTTCATCTAGCGCCTCCTCGCGTCTTATTCAGGCGCAAGGTCCGCGGATGACGACACTAAGGGCGTGGAGCCTGTCGACTGCCGGTCCCTGCGCTGGCATTACCCAGTTTCAGGTTCAAAGGGTGTGATCTCAGCCGCCGATCGCTCGGCAGCACCCCTTGGCAGTGAAAGGATAGACCCTGTCGGCTTTGCCGACAAGGGGAGCAAGAGCTTGGTCTGTCAGGCTTAAGCGGTAGCGATCGGCGCGCCTTGGCCCTGCTGAGCGGCCATTTCTTCGAGGCGGCGGCGATAGAGGCCGGCGAAATCGATCGGATCGATATAGAGCGGCGGGAAGCCGCCGCTGCGCACCGCTTCGGCCACGATCTGGCGGGCGAAGGGGAAGAGCAGGCGCGGGCATTCGATCATCACGATCGGGTGCATTTCGTTTTGCGGAATGTTGATGAGGCGGAAAATGCCGGCATAGTTCAATTCGAATTTGAACAGAGTGTCAGTGCCTTCGCCGGCCGAGCCTTCGAGCAGCAGCTCGACCTCGAAATCGGTCTCGGCCATCTGCTTCACATTGACATTCACTTGAATGGCGATGTTGGGCGCCTGCGACTGCGGCCCGAGCGAGCGCGGGGCATTCGGATTTTCGAAGGAGAAGTCCTTCGTATATTGCACCATGGCATTGAGAGCAGGCGCATTATCATTGGCTTGAGCGCCGTTCCCGTCGGCCATGTCTTCGCTCCTCGCAAACCGGGCACGTTCAGGTTTAAACCGCCCTTAAATTCGGGTCAGCCGGTAGCATGATTAGGGAGCGCGAACAAGTCAGCCTGCCGCTTGCGCTAGCGGCGCTCGGCCTCGTCGAGGCGGTGCCAGTCCTGCGGGGACAGTTCGACGACATTGGCCGGATTTGTGACCGGATTGGCGAAGGGACGGGACGGCGCCGCATGGCGCCAGCTCCAACCTGAGCGCGCCAGAAGAAACAGCCCGATGAGATCGGACAAAAATCCCGGCAGAATGAGCAACAGCGAGCCGAGCGCCGCCGAGAAGCCGGCGCCCATGCGCTCCGGCGCCAGCCAGGTCACATCACCTCGGCTGTTCATGATTTCGACGAGCTTTTGCCGGGCGCTGGCGCCCAGCCGGCGCAGCAGAAAAATGCCGGCAAGGCTCGTCGCCAGAGTGGCGATGATCGCGCCGTCGAGCCCGATTTGCTGCGCGACGAGGCTAAAAGCCACGTACTCGCAGATGATCCAAAGGCCTAAAGCGATGAGAAATCTCGAGAGGAACGCCATTTTAGATCCTGCGTATCGATCCTGACCGAAGCGGCAGCCGGTCTTTGGCCTACTCACCAAAAGCCGCCCGCATTCCTATCTGATATAGGCTGTCTTGGCGCGTTTGCACGTGCAAGCGCCGCAAGCCGGGCCGAAAAGCCTTGCCCGAAGCCTTGCCCAAAAGGCCCGGCCAGAGCTGGCTGTCCGTTTTCCTCCCGCCCAGTGCGGCGATGTGATAAATAGCCGTACCGCTGCGGCCAACTTCTGGAATTTGCGAGACTTTTATGCACGATCCGCTGGACGCCTCGACGATCATATTCGCGCTTCTCGCGATCTTCGTTCTGTGGAAGCTGCGCTCCGTCCTTGGCAGCCGTACCGGCAATGAAAAAGAGCCGCCGACGCCGTTCAATTTCCGCCGAAACCAGGGGCCGATGGGGAAGGGCCCGATGAGCAAAGGGCCGGTCGGCGGCGAGAATAATGTCGTGCCCTTGCCGGGCGCGGCGCTGCCGCCGGAACCACCGGCTGGTCCCGCGTCAGCTGCTCCAGCAGCGAGCCCCGCAGCAAGTCCAGGCTGGGGCGGCGTTGCGGACCGCTGGAAGGATTATGTCGCGGCCGGGTCGCCGGCAGCGGCCGGTCTCGATGCCATTGCAGCGGCGGATCAGACCTTTTCGATCGACGGCTTCGTCGCCGGCGCCAAGAGCGCCTATGAGATGATCGTCATGGGTTTTGCCGCCGGCGACCGCGACACGCTGGAACGGCTTCTCGACCAGGACGTGTTTCACAGTTTCCAGACCGCGATCGACGGGCGCGCCAATCGCGGCGAGACGATGAAGACGACGCTTGTCTCCATCGATTCCGTCACCGCCGAGGATGCGGCCCTACGCGATAAGATAGCGCAGATCACCTTGCGCTTTGCGACGAAGCTCATCAATGCGACGGAAAACTCCGCCGGCGCCGTCATCGATGGCAGCCCTGATCGCGTCGTCGACATGATCGATATCTGGACCTTTGCCCGCGACAGCCGATCGCGCGATCCCAATTGGAAGTTGATCGCCACGCAGAGCGGCCATTAGTGCGGACGCGCCGTGGCCGCCATCGCCCCTTCAAAGACGCATAGCGGCCGGCTGCCTGACGCCGCGCTTGTCGCGCTGTCTTTCGCCGATCTCGCGGGCTTCGCCGAAGACGATCATCGCGCGGCCTTCGGACTTTTTGCGCAGCATGCGGCAGCAATCCTGAAGGATACCCCGCCCTTGCGTCCCGCCGTCACGGCCGATCAATCGCTGCGGGACATCTTTCGCCGCGCGCTTGCGCAGGACGCGCCGACACAGGAAACCGCGCGAAAATTCTTCGAAGACAATTTCGTCCCGCATCGCATCGTCACGCAAAATGGGGGCCGGGGCTTCGTCACCGGCTATTATGAGCCGGTGATACAGGGCGCGCGCAGCCAATGCGCGGAGTTTGCTGCACCTGTTCTCGCCTGGCCCGACGATCTCGTGACTTTGGCGGCCGGCGAAACTCTGCCGGGCATCGATCCGTCCTTGAGCGCCGCCCGCCGCCTGCCCGATGGGCGGTATGAGGCCTATCCCGAGCGCGCCGCGATCGAGGCGGGCGCACTCGGGGAGAATGCCAAGCCGCTCGCCTTTCTCAGAGACAAGGTCGACGTCTTCTTCGCCCAGGTTCAGGGCTCGGCACGGGTCGCTCTGCCGGATGGCGGCGAGCTTCGCCTCACCTATGCCGGGCGCAACGGCCATCCCTATACGTCGATCGGCAAGGCTCTCATCGAGATGGGCGAACTCGCGGCAGACGACGTCGACATGGACCGGGTGAAGGGCTGGATTCGCGCCAAGGGGCAGGGCGAAAGCGAGCCCGGCAGCGCGCTTATGCTGCGCAACAAATCCTATATCTTCTTTGCCGAAAATACCGCGCTCGGCGCCTCCGACGGCCCCATCGGCGGCGCTGGTTTGAGCCTCAAGCCGCTGCGTTCGATTGCCATCGACCGGCAGATCTGGGCCTACGGCTTGCCCTTCTGGCTCGCGGCGGATCTGCCTTGGGAGAGCGCAGCCGCGACGCCGTTCAACCGCCTGATGATCGCCTCTGACACCGGCTCCGCCATCTTGGGGGCGGCGCGCGCCGATATTTTCTTCGGCAGCGGCGATGCGGCCGGCGCCCGCGCCGGCACCATCCGCCATCCCTGTGATTTCGCGGTCCTACTGCCGCGCGCGGAGGCCTAATGAAGGAGGCCCCGCCCAGCCGTAACCGCTTGCGCCGCCTCAGCGATGAGGAAATCTCGCTGTGGCTCACTGTCACCAAAAGTGTGAAGCCGCGGCCCGATAGCCAGCTGCCAGTTCTGACAAAACCGCCGGCTGAAACGCCGCCCGAGACGCCGCCGACCAACACTTATGTCGCGCAGCAAAGCCCGCCGTCAGCGCCACGCGGCACGCTGCTGCCGCGGCTCGCACCGATCGAACGCAAGCTGCGGCAACGGCTCACCCGCGGCCAGGCCGATGTCGATGCGGTGATCGACCTGCATGGCCTCACCCAGGCCGAAGCGCATTGCGACCTGCAGCGCTTTCTGCACCGCGCCCAGGGCAATGGCGCACGGCTCGTGCTGGTCGTCACCGGCAAGGGCGAGAACCGCAGCAGCGACGATTACGGCGGCGGCGGCGTTTTGCGGCGCAGTGTACCGATGTGGCTCAAGGCGCCGGAGTGGCGCAGCCTCATCGTCGGCTATGAGGAAGCCTCGCGCTCGCATGGCGGCGCCGGCGCGCTCTATGTGCGGCTGCGGCGGCGCGACCGGCCGGACCGTTAAGCCAAGAGTTAAGCCAAGAGTTAAGCCAAGAGATAACTTGCCAGCGCGCCGCACGCCGACATGTTATAGGAGGAATAATCGGACGGTCGGCTAGCCTCCCAAGCCCGCGCCACCCTTCGCCTGCTTCCAATGTTCAGCTCGAGGAGTTCTAAATGTCGACGCCGACCCCTGACTGGGCTGCGCTTTTGCCGCCTTCGCTCGACGAGATCGCCAGCATGGCGGATATCGCCTTCAATGCGCTTCCCGGCAATTTCCGCGAGCTCTGCAAGGGCCTCGTGATCGAAGTCGACGATTTTCCGAACGATGACGTCCTCGACGAGATGGACTGCGAGACCGAGTTCGATCTCCTTGGCCTCTTCCGTGGCGCCGGCCTTGCCCAGGCGGGCGCCGTGCCCGACACCGGCCAGGAACCGAACACGATCTGGCTCTATCGCCGCCCGATCCTCGATTATTGGGCGGAGAGCGAGGACACGCTCGGCGCCGTAGTCACCCATGTTCTGGTGCATGAGATCGGGCACCATTTCGGCCTCTCCGACGCCGATATCGAAGCGATCGAGAACCGGGCGGCCTGATTTTTTACAATTGACAGAATGAAGTGCCGGTCCAATATCGAATTGGCCGCGGCCGTGAGCGCGCGACGGTCGAAATGTGCGGCCAGCAAAGGTAGGAGGTTTGATGACTCCACCCGGGCAGACATAGGACTGCGGCGGAGGTCGCAGTCACAGTTCGAGATCGAGGCCAGGACGCTCCGGCCCGTCGTCGGACTGCCGACAATCAAGCGTCTTCAGCGACATCCAAGCACGAAGGCCAAGTGGCGCGGGTGGCGCGAACCTATCAGCGAAATGCAGATTATTCGCGAAATGCGAATGAATTAGGCCCCGTTCAGCGTCAGGCTACGGGGCCGTCGCTGTTTTGGGAAGAGCCCAATGCGAGAGCCAAGGCGGATGCGCAACGAAGCCAAGAGCCACGAAGAGCCGCTTGCCGCCCATTTGAAAACGGTTTTAAAGAGCCCTAGACGGATCATGGGACGGCAGCAGCCCGTTCAAGAACGAATGGAAATTCCGAATTCATGGACAAATTCACTTCTTTGACGGGCGTCGCCGCGCCGCTCGAGATGACCAATGTCGACACCGACATGATCATCCCGAAGCAATATTTGAAGACGATCAAGCGGACCGGACTCGGCGCCGGCCTCTTCTTCGAGCTGCGCTTCAAGGAGGACGGCTCGGAAAATCCCGATTTCGTGCTCAACAAGCCGGCCTATCGCAAGGCCCAGATCCTCGTCGCGGAAGACAATTTCGGCTGCGGCTCCTCGCGCGAGCACGCTCCCTGGGCGCTCCTCGACTACGGCATCCGCTGCGTGATATCGACGAGCTTCGCCGATATTTTTTACAATAACTGCTTCAAGAACGGGATTCTGCCGATCAAGGTCTCGAAGGAAGATCTGGCCAAGCTGATGGATGACGCCAAGCGCGGCGCCAATGCGACGCTCTCCATCGATCTCGGCGCCCAGGAAATTCGCGGACCGGACGGCGGCGTCGTGAAATTCGATATCGACCCGTTCCGCAAACATTGCCTGATGAACGGGCTCGACGACATCGGCCTGACGCTCGAAAAGGCGGATAAGATCACGAGCTTCGAGGCCAAGGCCAAGGCTGAACGGCCGTGGCTGTAACCACGGCGGGGAAGCACCGTGGCGTCGTAAAGCCCCTCCGGCAGGACGCATAGGGGTCAGGGAGCATCAAGGCGCCGCGCGGCGCCCATCTGCCGGACGGGTTTTACTTGACGGGAAGGGCCTACTCCCGTAGGAAACCTCCTTCCTTTCGCCCGGCTGTATGGCCGGGCTTATTATTCGTGCCCGATGGGCAGCTGAAGAGGTTAAATCATGTCACGCCGTTGCGAATTGACCGGCAAAGCCGTTCTGTCCGGCAATGTGGTCAGCCATTCGAATCGCAAGACGCGGACGCGGTTCCTGCCCAACCTCTGCAATGTCACGCTTCTGTCCGAGGCACTCGGCCGCTCGGTCCGGCTGCGGGTGACGGCTGCGGCGATCCGCTCCGTCGAGCATCGCGGCGGCCTCGATGCCTTCCTCGTCAAGGCGAAGGATCTGGAGCTGTCGCCGAACGCGCTGACGCTGAAGCGCGAGATCCTGAAGAAGCAGCAGGCGAGCGCCTAAAGCGGGCGCTCCATGCCTGACCCTGCCGGGCCGGACTATTTCGCCAAAGTCACGCTGACCGGCACGCAGGTGCGGCTCGAGCCTCTAGCGCAGCATCATAGCGGCGCGTTTGCGGCCGCGGGCACCGATCCCTCCGTCTGGCGCTGGATGCCAAGCGAACATCATGCGCCAGGCATGATGCAAGCCTTCATCGATGCTGCGTTGCCGCTTCAGGCCGCTCGCCTCGCCGTTCCCTTCGCCACCGTCGATGTTGCCTCAGGCAAAACGGTCGGTTCGACCCGCTTCCTTAATGTGGAACCGCAGCAACGCCGCCTCGAAATCGGCTTCACCTGGATCAGCGCCGCGTTCCAGCGCTCCCATGTGAACACGGAAACAAAGCTGCTGCAGCTCTGGTACGCCTTCGAAATTCTGGGCTGCCGGCGCGTCGAGTTCAAAGCCGACGCCGAAAACATGAAATCGCGGACCGCGATCCTGCGGCTCGGCGCCAAGGAAGAGGGGTTCTTCCGCAAGCACATGCTCTATGCCGACGGCCGCAACCGCGACAGCGTCTATTTCTCGATCATCGATGATGAGTGGCCAGACGTCCGCGCCGGTCTCGTGAGCCGGCTCGCCTATGAATTTGCGCCGAGCTGGTCTGAGGCCGAGTAGCGAGTCTGCTTAGTGCAGACGCCGGCCGCCGGCCGCCGCATGTTTCGGCGGTGGCCCCGCCTTCACGACCTTCGGCTCGGTCTTCTCGTCGAACAATTCAGCGAGCTTGTCGGTCATCGCGCCGCCGAGCTCTTCCGCATCGACGATGGTGACGGCGCGGCGGTAATAGCGCGTCACATCATGGCCGATACCGATGGCGATCAATTCGATCGGCGAGCGCGTCTCGATCTCCTCGATCATATGGCGCAAATGCCGCTCGAGATAATTGCCCGGATTGACCGAGAGCGTTGAATCATCGACCGGCGCGCCGTCCGAGATCATCATCAATATGCGCCGCTGTTCCGGCCGCGCGAGCAGCCGACGATAGGCCCATTCGAGCGCCTCGCCGTCGATATTCTCTTTCAGCAGGCCTTCCCGCATCATCAGGCCGAGATTCTTGCGCGCCCGCCGCCATGGCGCATCGGCGGATTTATAGATGATGTGGCGCAGATCGTTGAGACGGCCCGGCATGGAGGGTTTGCCAGCCATCAGCCAGGCTTCGCGCGCCTGCCCGCCCTTCCAGGCTCTTGTGGTAAAGCCCAAAATCTCGACCTTGACGCCGCAACGCTCCAGCGTGCGGGCGAGAATATCGGCGCAAGTGGCGGCCACGGTGATCGGCCGGCCGCGCATCGAGCCGGAATTGTCGAGCAGCAGCGTCACGACCGTATCGCGGAAATCCGTGTCCTTCTCGCGCTTGAAAGAGAGCGGCTGCTGCGGATCGACGATGACGCGCGACAGGCGCGCCGGATCGAGCATGCCCTCTTCGAGATCGAATTCCCAGGAGCGGCTCTGCTGCGCCATCAGCCGGCGCTGCAGCCGGTTGGCGAGCCGGGCGACGATGGAGGAGAGATTATTGAGCTGCTTGTCGAGATAGGCGCGCAGACGCTCGAGCTCCTCTGGCTCGCAGAGATCTTCAGCGGCGATGATCTCATCATATTTGCGCGTATATGCCTTGTAGTCAGGACCGCGCGCCTCGACCCGTCCCGCAGCGGCCGGCCGGCGTGCTTCGGAGGGTTGATCGCCTTCGGAGAAATCGCCGTCTTCCTCGTCGAATTCGCCGGTCGGCGCCTCGCCGCCTTCCATCTGATCTTCATCGGTCATCTCGGCGGAAGCTTCGGCGCGCTCCGTCTGAGTGGAGTCGCCGCCTTCCTCCGACTCGCTCTCCTGGCTCTCGCCCTCTTCGCCGACATTGGAATCGTCGTCGCCGGGCTCGGGCTCCTCAGAGGACTGGTCCATGTCCAGATCCTCGGCCATATCGAGCGATGCCAAGAGTTTATGCACCGACTGGCCGAAGCTCTTCTGGTCTTCGACATCGGCGGCCAGCCGGTCGAGCTCGCGGCCGGCCTTTTCCTCAATGTAAGGCCGCCAAAGATCAGCCATCTTCTGCGCATGTTTCGGCGGCTTGAGGCCGGTCAGCCGTTCGCGGACGATGAAGGACAGCGCCTCTTCAAGCGGCGCATCGGAACGCTGCTTGACGTCGCCCAGATGCGCACGCTGGCAGCGGTCGTCGAGCATGGCGTCGAGATTCTGCGCGACACCTTCCATGCGTCTGGCGCCGATCGCTTCGACGCGGGCCTGTTCGACCGCCTCGAAAATCGCCCGCGCATTCGCGGCCTGCGGCATCATCTTGCGGTGCAGATCGACGTCATGGCAGGCAAGCCTCAGAGCCAAGGAATCGGCATGCCCCCGCAGGATCGCCGCCTCACGCGGATCAAGCTTGCGCGCCGGCTCCGGCAGCCGCGCTTTGGCGACGTTGGGTCCGCTGCGGCTCAGATTAGGCTTTTCCGCCGCATAGACGACTTCGAGCTCCGGCATATGCGCAAGCGCGCGCATGCAGCCCGCAACCGCGCGTTTGAACGGCTCTTGCGGCGCTTCCACCTTGGACGGAGGTTTTTGATTCGAACCCAAAGCTTCACCTGCGGAAGTAGGCGCTATCCTTCCCCTTCGAGGGGAAGGTGCCGAGCGAAGCGAGGTGGATGGGGTTCCCCACCCGGCCGCTTCGCGGCCACCCTCCCCTGAAGGGGAGGGATTTGATCAGCTCAACACCACATTGACCGCGCTCTCCGGCAGTTCCTGGCCGAAGCAGCGCTGATAGAATTCGGCGACGAGATTGCGCTCGAGCTCATCGCATTTGTTCAAGAAGGTGAGGCGGAACGCGAAGCCGATATCGGTGAAGATCTCGGCATTCTCGGCCCAGGTGATGACGGTGCGCGGGCTCATCACGGTCGACAGATCGCCGGCCATGAAGGCCGAGCGCGTCAGATCGGCGACGCGGACCATCTTGTTGATCGTGTCGCGGCCTTCCTTTGTCGCCTGATAGCTCTTCGCCTTGGCGAGAACGATGCCGACTTCCTTGTCATGCGGCAGATAGTTCAAGGTCGCGACGATCGACCAGCGGTCCATCTGGCCCTGATTGATCTGCTGCGTGCCATGATAAAGGCCAGACGTATCGCCGAGGCCGACCGTATTCGCCGTCGCAAAGAGGCGAAAGGCCGGATGCGGCTTGATCACCCGGCTCTGATCGAGAAGGGTGAGGCGGCCGGAAACTTCGAGCACGCGCTGAATGACGTTGATCACATCCGGGCGACCGGCATCATATTCGTCGAAGCAGAGCGCGACATTGCTTTGCAAGGCCCAAGGCAGAATGCCGTCGCGGAATTCCGTGACCTGCTTGCCGTCGCGCAGCACGATCGCATCCTTGCCGACGAGATCGACGCGCGAGACATGGCTGTCGAGATTGATGCGGATACAGGGCCAATTCAGCCGCGCCGCGACCTGCTCGATATGGGTTGATTTGCCGGTGCCATGATAGCCGGTGATCATCACGCGGCGATTCTTGGCAAAGCCCGCAAGCACGGCAAGCGTCGTGTCACGATCGAAGATGTAATCGGGATCCGTATCGGGCACATGGGCCTCGGGCGTCGAGAAGGCTGGCGCCTCCATGTCGCAATCGATACCGAAGACCTGCCGCACCGACACTTTCATGTCCGGGAGCGCTTTATTGGACTGGCCCTCCCCGGCCAAAGGGGCATTTGACATTCATCCTCCGTTCCGGCTGACGCCGGCTCGCGCGCATGCTGCGGGGGAGAGATCGGCGGGTGCCCGAGTTCAGGCGAGCTTGACTGATTTCAAGTAATTATAGGCGCGAATGATTTCACGCAATTTGTCTTCCAGCGACCGATCCCCGCCATTGGCATCGGGATGCAAACGCTTGACCATATTCTTGTAGCGGCTCCGGATTGCCTCCGGGTCGGCCGTTTCATCCAGCCCTAATTGGTCCAGCGCCTTCTTGGCTGCAATACCATGGCGCGGCTTTTGTGGCTCCGCCCGAGGGGTATTTTGCCCGCCGCGCTGCCCAAATAGGCCAAAAGGGTCGCCCAAGCGCGACGGATCGTCGCTTCCGCGCCGCCAGCCCCGCGCCGCCTCGACCTGGTTCACGGTCCAAGTCGGCCGGTGGCCCACAACAGCATCGCGCTGATAACGCGCCAGCGCTTCCGGCGTCATTCCATTAAAATAGTTATATGAGGCGTTGTATTCACGCACATGATCGAGGCAGAAGCAGAAATATTCGCCTTCGCGGTCACGCCCCTTCGGCGCCGGAAACTCTCCTGCCGCGGTACAGCCTGGAACGTCGCAACGCACGACGCTGTTGCGCACTTCTTGCTTGGGTTTCGTCTTGACCCTGACGCGATCGAAGAGTGGCGAGTTGAGATTCATGGTCCCGCATTATGAATGTCTTTGCGATGGCCGCAAGCGGCGCGAACGGCTAAAATTGCAAAAGAGTTTCAAACGTTGTTGCAACCGCTGAAGACGCCGAATTGAACAGCTAGAGGAGGCCGCGATGAGCGCGCAAAGTCAGCCCACGATGACGCATCGCATCACCGAGAAATTGCAAGCCGGATTGGCTCCAGTCTCGCTCGAAGTGATTGACGAATCGCATAAGCACGCAGGCCACGCGCATGCGATGACGCGTCCCGGCACGGCGCATGGTTCCGGCGAGACGCATTTTCATATTAAAGTGGTATCGGATGCGTTTACAGGCAAGAGCCGCGTCGATCGTCATCGTACCATCAACACTCTGCTGTCGGCCGAACTCGCCGACACCGTGCATGCGCTCGCGATCGATGCGAAGGCGCCAGGCGAATAAAGGACCGGCAGAATAAAGTCTGCGAATAAGACTGGCGCAAAAGAGAACGGCGTGTAACTTGGCCGCAGAGGCCGCGCGCCGGTATTTTTTTGTCCAAATTGTTTCTCCGTCCAGATCGGCACCAGATCTGTGCGCTATCATCGCCGCCCTATCGCGTCGGGCATCTGAACAAATTTTTGCGCCAAATTTTCCGAAGCGTGATTTTTTTGCGGCGCTGCCGCGAAACTGCCGCCTTAGGGCGGCAAGGCTTGGGGCGCGCCCGATCTCGATCAGGCGTCCAAAGCAGGGGCAGGGAGACGGCGGGCCCGTCGATCCATCGCAATGGTGAATATTCACTTCCCAATGGCGGCTGCCAGGAATGAAACGGCTGCGCTTTGCAGATTGTTTCGCGCGCGATAGGCTCGGCCTTGGGTCGGCCTTTCAGATGCGCACGTTCCTTTTGCCGGCGAATGAGGCGAGAGTTTATGGACGGTTCACCTTTGTCTCTGACGCCGCACAGCGGCCCTGCGTTCCGGTCCGCATCGCTCTGGACCAATCTCTCGACGTTTTTTGGCGAATCTCTGCACAAGACGATTCTGATCGCAGCGATGGGCGCGATGTGCTGCAGCTTCGTCGTGCCGGCATCCGCCACACCGTCGCTTGTCGTCGATGTCGCGACCGGCGATGTGCTTTACGCCGAGCAGGCGACCGAGCCCTGGTATCCGGCATCGCTCACCAAGCTGATGACCTTCTATGTCGCGATGTCCGCCGTGCGCGATCATAAGATCAGCCTCGATACGCCGCTCGTCGTCTCCGCCCGCGCCGCCGCCGCGCCGCCCTCGAAGATGGGTTTCAAGCCCGGCACGCAAGTCACGCTCGGCAATGCGCTGAAAATGATGGTGGTGAAATCGGCGAACGATCTGGCGATCGTCATCGCCGAGGGCGTCGCGGGATCGGTCGAGGCCTTCGCCGAAGATATGAATGCGACAGCGGCGCAACTCGGCATGCGGGAATCGCATTTCGTCACGCCGAACGGCCTGCACGATCCCGAGCATGTCTCGTCTGCCCGCGATCTCGCGATCCTCGCCCGCGCCATCTATCAGAACTACCCGCAGGAAGCGCAAATCTTCGGCATCGGCGCCTTGCGCCTCGGCGACGAGATCGTTCCGACGCATAATACGCTGCTTGGCCGTTATCCCGGCGTCGACGGCATGAAGACCGGATTCACCTGCGCCGCAGGCTTCAACATCATCGTCACGGCGCAGCGCGGCGGGCATCGCTATCTCGCCGTGGTGATGGGCGCACCGACCGTGCCTTTGCGCATGCTGAAGACCGCCGTCCTGCTCGACCGCGCCTTCGACGGCATCGATCATCCGGAAGGCAAACTGGATTCGCTCGGAGGCGGCGGCCCCGCCGCGGCGCCCGACATGCACAATCAGATCTGCCGCGCGCGCGGCAAGGCGATCGCCGCCTATCAGGCCGAGATCGCACCGCTCGAAGCGCCGCTGCTCACCGCCGGCCCGCATGTCCCGCCGGCGCCCCCGCCGCTCGGCCTCGGCGTCTTCGCGCCGGTCACCACGGCGGAAATGACGCCTGTCGCACCCTCGATCGCCTTGATGCCGCAGCCCGTCTTCGATCCGGTGTCCGTCTATCTCGGCCCGGCGCCCGGCTATCAGGGCCCTGTTGCGCAGGCGCGACCTGCCCATTCCCCCGTCGGCACCGAACCGCCGCCGGAAGCCGCGAGCGCCTATGCCGAACCGAAGGAGACGCCCGAAGCGAGCCCGCTGAAGCCCGACCCGGGCGCCCTGCCGCTCAAGACCGCGCATCACGGCCATAAAGCGAAAGTCGCCGCCAAAACGCATCATCACAAAGTGGCCAAGGTCGACACCGACGAAAAGCCGGCTGCGGGCGACGAGGGCCCGAAGCCGAAGTCGAAGCATCATCATGCGGCGAAATCCACACATGTCGCCAAGACGGCACATCCGGCAAAAACAGCGCATGCCGCAACGGTCGTAAAAAAGCATGTCGCGGCAAGCCCGGCGACGAAGGTCGCAGCCCCCGCTACGCAATGAGCTTTAGGCGCTCTGTATACCGGACGCCGGGGACACGATCATGACCGAACCGCGGCGGCCACCGCCCGCCTTTCCGCTGACCGTCCTCACCGGCTTCCTCGGCGCCGGCAAAACGACGCTGCTCAACCGGCTGCTGCAGGATCCGGCGCTCTCCGAGACGCTGGTCCTCATCAATGAATTCGGCGAAATCGGCCTCGATCATCTCCTCGTCGAGAAGGTCGACGGCGACATGGTGGTGATGACGTCCGGCTGCCTGTGCTGCACGATCAGCGGCGATCTGACGAATACGCTCGAAGACCTTTTACGCCGCCGCGACAACGACCGGATCAAGCCGTTCAATCGCGTCATCATCGAGACGACCGGCCTCGCCGATCCGGCGCCCGTGCTCCACACGCTGATGTATCATCCCTATCTGATGCTGCGCTTCCGGCTCGACGGCGTCGTCACACTCGTCGATGCGATAAACGGGATGGCCATTCTCGACCGACACCCGGAAGCAGTGAAGCAGGTCGCCGTCGCCGATCGGCTCGTCATCACCAAGACGGATATGATCGCACAAGATGGCGAAGGTGCGCGGGCTCTTGCCGAATTGCAAAGGCGCCTCAAGGCGCTCAATCCGACCGCCCTGCAATTTAAAGCGGCGCGCGGAGAAGCGAGCGCCGCGACGCTGTTGAACATCGGCCTTTATGATCCCGACAGCAAAATTCCAGACGTGAAACGCTGGCTCAATGCCGAAGCGCTGACATCCGTGCCAGATACGCATGCGCATGGCCATGGCCACGCTCACGGACATCATGCACATGACATCAATCGGCACGACGCAAAAATCAGCGCCTTTGCGCTGCGCCATGCCGCGCCGATGCCGCCTGCGGCCTTCGACATGTTTCTTGAATTGCTGCGCACCGCGCATGGCGCGCATCTGTTGCGCGTGAAAGGCATCGTCGCATTGGCCGATGATCCGACGCGCCCCCTCGTCATTCATGGCGTGCAGCATATGTTTCATCCGCCGGCCCGGCTCGATGCGTGGCCGGACGAAGATCATACGACGCGCATCGTCTTCATACTTCACGATATGGAGCCGGCCTTCGTCGAAGCGCTATGGAACGGCTTTGCCAATATCGCCGCGCCCGACACGGCCGATCGTTCTGCCTTAACGGAAAATCCGCTGAAGCCCATCCAGGGCGGGCTTCTAGGCTAATTGCTCATATCGAGCGCCCAGAAGACCAGATAGCGCGTAGCTGGCGCATAGGCCGTCGCAATCCCAAGTTTGCGCATCTTCGGGTCGAGCAGATTGGCGTTATGGCCCGGCGATTTGCGCCAGCCCTCCATCACATCGGCCAAGGAAAAATAGCCGGCGGAAACATTCTCGACCGCCGTCGCACGCGCGAGATGCGCCGCATCGAAACGCGCCGTGAGATTGCCCGCGACCTCGTGACTTAATAAATCCTTCGCAGCCATCGCATCGGCCTGCGCCTGCGCAAGCTTCTGCAGCGTGGCGTCGGGCGCAACGGCGCTCAGCCCATGCGTCTGCCGATAGCTCGAAATCGCCGCCGCCGCCGCGACCGGATCGGCATGCGCTTCGCGCGCCGCACGCTCACGCGCATTGGACTCGAGCGGCGGCGCGACTGGCGCGGGCGCCTCGGCCGGCTTTTGCGCGCAAGCGGCAAGGGCCAAAGCAAGAGCAAGGACGGCCGCGACCGCAAGCGCGCGCTGAAAGACGTTCGGCATGACTGAAAGGACGGAGGACAATCTCGCCGCGTTTTAACTGCCGGGCTTATCCTTGCCTAGTCCGTTCGCGGCCACAGCGCGATTGAAAAGTGGCTCTATTTTTTCGAGGCCTTCGAGCGTCACGACGGACGCTGGCGGCGGCACGTCGAAAAGCTTGGCCTCCTTGAAGCGCCGATAGATCTCGAAATTCAATTGGCTCTTGATGCTGCCCAAAGTTCCGACATCGGCGATGAAGCAATAGAGATCGAAATTGAAGGCCGAAGCGGTAATGCTCGAAAAGACGACCTGCGGTGCGGGCTCCGGCAGCACCGCCTCTTGGTCATGCGCGATCGAAAGCAGAATATCGCGCGCGGTCTCCGGGTTGGCCGCGGCATTGACCGGCACGCTGATGAGGATGCGGCCGATGCGATCGGTCCGCACGTAATTCTTGACGACACCGGCGACAAGATTGGCATTTGGAATGACGACGGCGGCGCGGTCGAAGGTTGAAATTTCCGTCGCCCGCACATTGATGCGGCTGACGACGCCTTCATCCGTGCCGACGACAATCCAATCGCCGACGCGGATCGTGCGCTCCCACAATATGATGAGGCCCGAAACGAAATTATTGACGATCGATTGCAGACCGAAACCGATACCGACGGAGAGAGCGCCGGCGACGATCGCGAGCTTTTCAAAATTCAACCCGAGATAGGTCAGCGCGAAACTCAGCGCGAGGATGAAGCCCACATAGCCGAAGCTCGTCTTGATCGCATTGCGCAGGCCGACATCGAGATGGGTATGCGGCAGAAATTGCGTGTCGAGCCAGCGCTCGACAGCGCGTGTCGCCATGAAGCCCGCAAAGAAGATCGCCAGCGCGATAACGATCGAGGAGAGCGACACGGTGATGTCGCCGACATGAAAGCCGAAAAAGGCGGCGCGGAAATAGCTCGGCAGATCGCTCGACTGAATGCCCCAGGGCGCCAGAATGACGAGCGCTGCGGCAATAACGATCGCAACTGACCCCGCGCCAGTCAGCAGAATGGCAATTTGATCGATCGAATCTGCATGCAGGCCGGCGGTCGCCATTAAGGCACGGCCGAAAGGCGCATCGGACCGGCATCCGGCGGCAATCGATTCCTCGAGCAGGATGGACGCCATCACCGCGATGAAGATCACGCCGCCAATCCAATAGATCTGCTCGGCGATGAATTGCGCAAGGCGCAAATATCCAATCGCCAGAGCGACGAGGATGGCAACCGCGGCAGCCCAATGGAGAAAGCGCAGAATGCCGTACCAGTCGCGCGTGCCGTCGAGGCGCGGTCCCAGAATGTCCTCCGAGCCGCACTCATAAGTTCCAGCCCGCCAGAGCGCGACGATGATGGTGATCGCGATGAAGAGCGCCATGGTGCCGCGAATCGCGGCCAGATAGGCCGCGTCGGCGCCGGTCGCGTCTCCAAGACTCCCGATGAGATGGCTGAGCGCTAACAGCACGGAGACGGCGACGATCGCCCGAAGCGCGTGTTTGCAGCTGCGCGTCGTCAGAGAAACGATGCGCCAGTTCGGATGCGTCGGCGCGAACAGCGCCGCGCCGAGGCCCGCCGCGAAGCTTACATAGGCGACGGCTCTCGCCAGCGCGAAAACGACCGGTTGGCGCTGATGGTCGAACAATTGGAAGGCGTGCAGAAGCCCGGTGAGGATGAGCAGCACCAGCAGCGGAAATCCGGCGATGATAAGCGCGACCCACCAAGCCGCGGCAATCTTGCGGAAGCGGCTCGGCTGAATGTCGTCGCGCTGCCGCAACAGCAGCCGGCGCGAAAATATCGCGAGCGGCCGATAGATCGCCAGCAAAATGACGACTGAAGCCCAAAAGGTGAGTGCAGGGCCAAATGTGAGCTTGGCATCGACCGCCTGAACCCAGTCGCCGATCGCGGTTCGCGCCAGTTTGAAATTATGCGGCGTCTCAGCGCCGATATTGAGCCATTGTTGGGGATCGAAGAGGCTGGCGTTGCGCTCGAAGAGGGAATGGGTGAATTTCGCATGCTGGCGCGCTGCGATGCGCGCATTCGTCTGCTGCGCCTGAACAAGCAGCAGTTTGGCACGTTTGACCAGGGCATCGACGGTTTCATATTCCTGCTGCTGCTGCAGGCGCTCTTTGGTGACCTGCGGCGCTTTTGCATCGGGCGCTGGGCCAAGCTGGTCGAGCCGCGCCTTGACGGCGGCGAGCCGCGCGACGAGATGATCGACATCGGTCTGCACCTGGAGGATCAGCGGGCTCGCCTTTTCGCGCAGATCCTGCAGGGCCGCGTCGGAAATGTCATGTGCGCTTAAGGCCGTGTCGATGGCCTTGAGCACGACATCGACGGCGTCGAGATCGCGCGAGGCCGCCGCATCGAGCGCCGAAAGAGCCGGCGGCGCGGCTATCGGCGCCGGCGCTTGGGCTGGTGCCTGCGGCTGTCCCGGCGCGGCCTCGGAAGTCTGGGCACGCGCGGATGGCGCCAAAGCGGCAAAGCCGAGACAGGCGAGAAAGGCCGCAAGCCAAGCGCCTTTGGCGAAAGCGGCGAAGCCGCCTCTGGTTCGTCTCATGGCTCCCCGCCGTTTTGCTTTGGGTCGGTCGTCGCGCTTATGGGCGGATAGACATGGCCTTCGCCGCAAAAATCTTCCGCGGAAAATGCCTCGCCTTCCTTGGTGACGAAACTTTGGCCGAGCGGCACTTTGCCGAATCCGCCGGGAATATCGAGGACATATTGCGGCTGGCAGAGGCCCGAGAGGCGCCCGCGCAATTGCCGCACCAGCGCCTGGCCTTCCTCGATCGAGAGGCGGAAATGGCCGGTGCCGCGAGCCAGATCGGGGTGGTGCAGATAATAGGGCTTGATCCGCGCGGCGACGAAGCTTCGCATCAGCGTGGACAATGTCTCGACATCATCGTTCACGCCGCGCAGCAGCACGCTTTGGCTAAGCATTGGAATGCCCGCATCGATGAGCTTCGCGCAGGCCGCACGCGCCTGCGCCGTCAGTTCACGCGGATGATTGGCATGGAGCGCGACATAGACGCTCTGGCGCGCCTTGCGCAGACAATCGACGAGAAGGCCGGTAACGAGACTTGGCTCGGCGACGGGCACGCGCGTGTGAATGCGCAGGATCTGTACATGCGGGATCTGGGCGAGCTGCGCGACGAGATCGGCGAGCCGGCGCGGCGACAGCAGCAGCGGGTCGCCGCCCGTCAGAATGACTTCGAAGATCTCGTCGTGCTGCGCGATATAGGCAAGCGCCGCAGCGAGCGCCTCAGAGCTCAAATGCGTCGGATGTCCCGGCCCGACCATTTCGCGGCGAAAGCAGAAACGGCAATAGACCGGACAGACATTAATGATCTTCAACAGCACCCGGTCCGGATAGCGATGCACGAGGCCTTCGACCGGACTTCGCGCATGATCGCCGATCGGATCTCCCCGCTCTTCTGGAAGAATGACGAGTTCCGCCGGGTCGGGAAGGAATTGCCGCGCGATCGGGTCCGCCGGATCAGCGCGGTCGATCAGCGCCGCGAGCGGCTGGCTCAGCGAAATCGCAAAATGCTCGGCGACCTGCGCCGCAGCGGCCTCAACGTCTGCCCCGATGAGGCCGGCAGCCGCGAGATCGGCGGCGCTGCGCAAGGGCGCATTTGCAAGCAACCCATCCTTTCGGCGCGCGCTCTGGCTCACAAAGGCGATCCTTTCTCGGCGACCGGCGTCCAGATCACCTCTTCGATATGCGAAGCGCCCGTCGCCAGCATGACGAGGCGATCGAACCCAAGCGCTATGCCACATGCCTGCGGCATCGTCTCCAGGGCCGCGAGAAAATCCGGATCGATCGGATAGCTCTCGCCATAGATCCTCAGACGCTCGGCCATTTCGGCCTCAAAGCGGCGGCGCTGCTCGACGGGATCGGTCAATTCGCCAAAACCATTCGCCAATTCGACGCCGCAGACATAAAGCTCGAAGCGCTCGGCGAAACGATGATCTGTTTTGAGCCGTGCCAGCGCCGCCTCGGGCGCCGGGTAATCCGTCAGCAGCGTCGCCCGGCCATGCCCGAGATGGGGCTCGACCTTGTCGGACAGGATCTTGCTGAAGAGATCAGACCAGCTGTCGTCGGCCACGACGCGCAGCCCAAGCTCGCTCGTGGCGGCCGCCAGCGCATTCCGGTCAGTGCCCGTGGCATCGAAGGTTTGCAGCAGATCGACGCCGGCATAGCGCAGAAAGGCCTCGGCGACGGATAGGATTTCCGGCGCGGCGAAAGGATCTGCAGTGGCGCCGCGAAAGCTGAAGCGGTCGACCTCCAGCGCTTTCGCGGCAAGCGCCAAGAGTTCCGCGCAATCGGCGAAGAGGCGCTCATAGGAGACGCCCGCCCGATACCATTCGAGCAAGGTGAATTCGGGGTGATGCAGCGGCCCGCGCTCCCGGTTGCGGAAGACATGGCCGAGGCAATAAAGGCGCGTTTCCCCAGCGGCGAGAAGCTTCTTGGCGGCAAATTCGGGCGAGGAATGGAGATAAAGCCTGGAAGCTACGCCGTCCGGGCCGATCAGATCCGTCGCAAAAGCTGCGATATGCGCCTCATTTCCGGGCGAAAACTGCAGAATCGCGGGGTCGACCTCGATAAAGTCTTCCGCGGCGAAAAAGCCGCGGATCGCCGCCAGAAGCGCGGCACGTTGGCGCAAACCCCCCTGCCGCTCGGCATGGGCGGACGCGCGCCACCAGAAAGCGGACTTGCTCATTTCCTCATTTCACTTGAAAACCACCCGCAAAGCCTTGTAGCGAGACTGCGCTGCGCCGGGGTCCCGATCTTCAAAAAATCTCTCGGATCCGCGCCATTTATCCAACCATCCGGACTGAAAGCCGCTTTCCAGCACTCTATCAAGAGCTTAGAGACAGGCCGCGGGCACTGACCGAGGCATTCTCCCGACCCGCTGCTCAAGCTCGGCGGCCCAATACACAAGGATTCGTCGTGAAAGTCATCGCCAGTTCGATTCGTAAGGGCAATATCATCGAGAAGGACGACGGCAGCCTCTATGTCGTTTTGAGCGCCGAAAGCTTCCATCCGGGCAAAGGCACGCCGACGACCCAGATCGATATGCGCCGCCTCTCCGACGGGGTGAAGGTCTCCGACCGCTATAAGACGACCGAGCAGGTCGAGCGCGCTTATGTCGAGGATATGAACTTCAACTACCTCTACCAGGATGGCGACGGCTACACTTTCATGAATGCCGAAACCTATGATCAGATCACTGTGCCGGCGGACGTTCTCGGCGATCAGGCCGTCTGGTTGCAGGAAGGCATGACCTGCATCCTCTCCATCTTCAACGGCGTCGCGGTCGCGATCCAATTGCCGCCGCGCGTGACGCTCGAGATCACCGAAACCGAGCCGGCGATGAAGGGCCAGACGGCCTCCTCATCCTATAAGCCGGCGAAACTGTCGAATGGCCAGCGCGTGATGGTACCGCCGCATATTTCGAGCGGCACCCGTATCGTCGTCCAGACCGAGGACGGCTCCTATGTGGAACGCGCTAAGGACTGAGTGAGTCCAGAGCACGCGTATCTGCAGAAACGTCGCGAAAACGATTGAGCCGGCCATTTGGCCGGCTCATTTACATTCGGCAAGCGAGCCCGAAGACAGCTCAGCCTTCTTTGGCGGCGAGCTTGGCGATCAACAGACGCAACGCATCCGGCGCGTCGGATGCGAGCGGATAGAGACGCTGCAACCTTGTTGCCATTACCTGCGCAAGCGTCGTCTCCTGCGCTTCCGGCGCAAGATCGCTGCGCTCCGCAGAATACCAATTCCATTCGGCCGGGCTGTTACCCCGCGGCCGTCGATCATTGTCCCGGTCCATCATCTTCGTAATCTTTCGGTCCGCCGCTTCGGGCTTTAAGGACCATTGCCGGCAACTGTCATGCACACCGGCTGATTCGTCAGCGACGGAACAACGTTGAACCCGCAGCATCGTTCCACCGAAGCTCGTGCCAAATCGCAGCATTCGCCGAATTACGTAGTGCTACGGAGGTTCCCGCTGGACGCCGTCACGCGCTTGACCATGCGGCGGCACTCTGGCCTAAACAGCTTTGCTTTAATGCTTGCCCCCGGCCAGACACTTTTCATGTCCGTAGCACTGTATCGCCGATTGCGAATGGCTTCCGCAGCTCTGCTCGCTGGATCGGCGCTGCTGCTTGCGTCTTCCGACGCCTTCGCCGGGCCGATGATGCCGCCTGGCGCTTCGCCAGAAGCGGGCTTCGCAGGCATCTGGCGCTTCATCGCAGCAAAGCCAGCGCCCTGGGCGAAGCCGCACACGCTTACGAAAACGGACGCCCCGTTGCTCGAATTCGCCGTGGAGTTTGCGACGGGCGAAGTGAAAGGCGCGCCACCGCTGGCCTGCAAGACGGCCAAATATTCCTCCGGCGTCACCTATCGCAGCGAAGCCTTCGGCGGGAAACTCGCAAGCGACAAAGACAGCACACTCGCCAAAACAATCCACCTCTCCGATCCGCAGCTCACGACCTTTCGCGTCTATTGCAGCACCGACGGCGATAAGAACATCGGCTCGGAGATGCGCGATTTCTATGTCGACGACCATGCCGATCTGGCGACAGCGATCGGCGACGTGATCTATACGCTGGAGCGACCGACGGGCATGGACCCAAGCCAATATAAAGTTGGCTATATCGGGCCGAGCTTCGACTGCACCAAAGCGGCAAGCACGGCCGAGAGACTGATCTGCGGCGATGCCGCGCTGTCGCAATCGGACAGAAAACTCGGCGACGCCTATGCGGTGCTTAAGAAATCGCTGTCGACTGAAAGCTTCGCGACTTTTCAAAGCGCGCAGCGCGCCTGGCTCATCTACGTGACCGCGAGCTGCGGCGCTAATGTGCCGATGCCAGAAGCATTAGGCGACCGGACCCCTATCACCGACTGCCTCAACACGGAGTTCAGCGATCGCGCAGCGCTGCTTACCGATCTAAAAGCCGAGAAGGCCGGCCCTATGATGCTGGAGCCACGCATCCGCTTTCATACGCGCGCCAAGCCGCCGATCGAAGACAGCGACATCTATCCCTGGATGAGCGGCGGCGCACAGGCTGCGGCCTTCAACAGCTTCGTCGCAAAAAGACTGAAACTCGGCACACTGAAACTCGGCACATGGCGGATGGACGATAAAAGCCTGTTCACCTTCGGCGAAGACCTCGGCTCGATGCACCTGCATGCGCGCCGCTTCTATAGCGTCGCGCGTTTCGATAGCCGCATTGTCAGCCTTCAGATCTCGACGAGTGATTTCACCGGCGGCAATCATGAACTCCTCGGCAGCACCGCGCTGACCTGGAGTTTGGCGAAGAACCGTCTGCTCTCGCTCGAAGATTTTTTCGGCGCGAACACGGTTTGGCAAGCCTTTGTGACGGCCTTCTGTAAAGATGCGCTGACAAAGCAATTGGAGGAGCGCGAGGCGCCGCCGCCCGACGATAGCGTCATCGCCACCACGATTGCCGAAAGCCGCAACTGGCTCTGGGGCACGGACAAAGCGACGATCATTTTTTTGATCGATACGATTTCCGGAATGCCCGGTGGCGAATTCGATGTCGAGATATCGCTGAAGGCGCTGAAGCCCTATCTGGCTCAGGCGGCACCGATCAATTGATCCAACCGCTCATTCCGCCGCTTCGGGCTTTGCCGGCGCGGGGAGATAGCGATGCCAGATCGCCTGCGGCCCGAGCGTCGCGATGAACCCCGCATGCGCAGAAACTTCCGCTTCCGACAGCAAAGGCGCCAGGGCAGGAATCTCGCGCCGCTGCAAGGACGGCGCAGCGCTTCGCTCCACCGCCATCGGATCGAGCAGAAAGGTCGCCTGACGGCCGCCCAAAAGCTCGGCATAGACGTCGGCTAAGATCTCGGCGTCGAGCAAAGCGCCATGCTTCGTCCGCCGCGAGAGATCGATGCCATAGCGCTGGCAGAGCGCATCAAGGCTGTTGGCGGCGCCTGGATGACGGCGGCGAGCGATGGCGAGCGTATCGACGACGCGGTCATTGCCGATCGGCGCGAAGCCGAAAGCCGCCAATTCTGCATTGATGAAGCGCATGTCGAATTCGGCGTTATGCGCGACGAGCGGCGCATCGCCGATGAAGGCGATGAAGGCTTCGGCAATCTCGGCGAATTTCGGCTTCCCGGCCAGGAACTCGATCGAAATGCCATGGACGCGAAAGGCCTCTTCCGGCATGTCGCGCTCGGGATCGAGATAGACATGATAGGTCTGGCCGGTCGGGATCGCATTGAAAAGCTCGACGCAGCCGATCTCGACGATGCGGTGGCCGGTTGCCGGATCAAGACCCGTCGTTTCAGTATCGAGAACGATCTCGCGCATCAGTCCTTCAGCTTTACGGCTTCAGTCTCGAGCAAGCGCTCGAGCAAATCCTTAACTTGCCGCTCCGCATCGGCGTGGCCGGTGCTCGTATCGATGATGAAATCGGCGCGGCGGCGTTTTTCGGAGTCGGGCATTTGCTTGGCCATTATCGCCGCAAGCTTTTCTTCCGTCATCCCCGGACGCGCCGCGATGCGGGCCTTTTGCACCGCTTCAGGCGCTGAGACGAGAAGCACGGCATCGGTCTCCGTTTCGCTGCCCGTCTCATAGAGAAGCGGAATATCGACGACGACGAGCCGCTCACCGCGCGCACGCGCCTCTTCGACAAAGGCCTTGCGCGAGGCGCGCACCAGCGGATGCACGATCGCTTCAAGCCGCTTGATCGCCGCCGTATCATTCAAGACGCGCGCGGCAAGCGCGGTTCGGTCCACGACTCCATCTTTGACCGTGCCGGGAAAGGCCGCGTCGATGAGCGGCGCGGCCGCGCCTTCGTAAAGCGCATGCACCGTCGCATCGGCATCATGGACGGGAATGCCAGCGGCGCGAAAGATCGCAGCCGTCGTCGACTTACCCATGCCGATCGATCCAGTGAGCCCCAGAACGAACATCAGCCTTGGCCCGCTATGTCGCGCGCAACGAGCGCATAAAGCTCCGGCGTCACCTCCGGCCTTTTGCCGAACCAGCGCTCAAAGCCGGGGACGGCCTGATGCAGCAGCATGCCGAGCCCGCCAGAGGTTTTGAGACCGCGCGCCTTCGCCGTTTTCAATAATTCCGTCTCCAGCGGAACATAGACGATGTCGGCGACGAGCGCATGCGCCAGCAGCGGTGAAAGATCGATGATCAAGGGCGGCTGTTTTTCCATGCCGAGCGATGTCGTATTGACGAGAAGATCGGCGTCCGCCAGCTGCTGCGGCAGCGCCCCATAATCGTAAAGCGCAACGTCTTGCTCGGGACAAATGCGGCGCGCCAGAGCGACGAGCTCCTCGCCGTGAGCCTTGCTGCGATTGATGATCGCGATCCGGGCTACGCCGCGGCTGATAAGGCCCGCAATAATGGCCCGCGCCGCGCCGCCCGCGCCAAGGACCACGGCTTTTGCACAGGCCTCAGACCAGCCGGGTGCATCGCTATCCAAAGAACTCAGAAAACCAATGAGATCGGTGTTATCTCCACAGAGTTCTCCACGTTCTATCCACAAAGTATTCACAGCCTGGAGCGCCTGTGCGCCAGGTGTTGTCTCGGCGCAAAGCGCGAAGGCTGCCTCTTTATGCGGGATGGTGACATTGCCGCCGACAAAACCTTGCCCCGGGAAATTGGCGAGAAATTCCGCCAAGGCCTCCGGTCGCACGGCAAGCTTTTCGTAGACGCCGGCGAGGCCCAGCGTCTTCAGCCAATAATTATGGATGAGCGGCGAGCGCGAATGGGAAATCGGCCAGCCGATGACGAAAGCGCGGGGATCAGGCGTCGTCATGCGCGCAGCCATCCGTCGCGGCGCAGATAATCGAGCAGAGGCAGAAGCGGCAGGCCAAGAATGGTCGAATGATCACCCTCAACTCTATCGAAGAGATGAATGCCCAGACCTTCGAGCTGATAGGCGCCGACGCTCGCCAGCACGCTCTCCCCAGCAGCCGCCAGATAATGATCGACGAAAGCCGCGCTATAGAGCCGGCAGGTGAGATGCGCCGTCACCACGATCTCGAAAAGGACTTTACCGTTGAAGGCGAGGCAGATCGCCGAATGCAACGCATGACTGCGGCCAGAAAATCCGATGAGCTGTTCGCGTGCATCGGCAAGCGTCGCGGGCTTTGAGTAAATTTTGCCGCCAAAGGCCAGTGTCTGATCCGCACCGAGCGCCAGGCGCTCCGGATATTTTTCGGCGACCGCTTGCGCCTTGGTGCGCGCGAGATGCGCAGCGATCGTCTCAGGCGATGCGCCTTGTTCTATCAGCGGCCCTTCGACAGAACGCTCATCGATGGCAGCATCAACGGCATCGAAGGGAATCCGCGCCGCCGACAACAATACGCGCCGGGACGCGCTTTTCGAGGCGAGCAGAAGCGGCGTCTTGCCGAGCCAGAGACCGTGCATGCCGGAGTTCATGATGATGGGCTCACGACGATGGTGCAGCTTGGCTGGTTTTTGTCGCCGCATCGAGCTTCGCCCGATGCCCGCGATGGAGATCGATGATGGCAGCCGCAGTTTCTTCGATTGAGCGGCGGGTGACATCGATCACCGGCCAATTGTGCTGGGTGAAGAGGCGCCTGGCCTGCGCGACCTCGTCACAGACGGTCGCGCGATCGACATAGGGCGAATTCAAATCGCCATGCAGCGCCTCGAGCCGGTTCTGGCGGATCTGAATGATCCTCTCGGGCGAGGCGATCAGGCCGACGACGAGCGGATGCTTCAGGCTGAACACGGATTTCGGCAAGGCGACATTCGGCACGAGCGGAATATTGGCAGTCTTGATGCCGCGATTGGCGAGATAGATGCTCGTCGGCGTCTTCGAGCTGCGGCTGACGCCGATGAGCAGCACATCGGCCTCTTCATAATTATCCTGCAGCTGCCCGTCGTCGTGCATCATCGTATAGTTCAAGGCATCGATGCGCTTGAAATATTCAGCATTCAGATTGTGCTGCGCGCCCGGACGCGGGTTGGCCGCCGCGCCGAGGTAGGATTGGAAATGGTTAAGGATCGGCTGCAGCACTGAGAGACAGGGAGCGCCGACCGCTTTGCAGGCCGTCTCGAGCCGTTCAGCGAGCTCCAGATCCACGAGGGTGAACAGCACCAAGCCAGGGGCTGCCTCGATCTCGGCGATCGCCTTGTCGAGCTGCGCCGGTGACCGCACCAGGGGATACAGGTGTTCCATCGAATAGATATTATCGAATTGCGCCGCGACCGCGCGGCTGACTGCGATCAATGTCTCGCCCGTCGCGTCGGACACGAGATGGAGATGGAAATAGCTGATCGACAAAGAGAATATCCCTTGTACACGGCGTGGGGCCAGCCCTGTGGATCCGTGTGAATAAATCACATCCCCAATGCCTCATGGCGAAAAATCTCGCGACTTCTTCCTTTCACCGTCAACAGCACTGCCCGTCGGGAGAATTTTGAAGCTGCCAGTGGGGATAACGAGGGCTTTTTCCAACAGCTGTGGGCATGAGCGCGGGAAAGGCCGGGAAGCCCTTTGAAAAGTTAACGAAAGGTTAATCCCGCGGCATTTGCCCACAGCTGTTGGTAAGACTCATAAGCTTGCCGAGCCTGAGCCGAACTGTGCATGGGGTGGAATGATGCCCCTCCCGCCTTTAATAAAAGAAATAAGATTCAAGAATAGGATTCTTTAGTTTTGAAAGATGCCAACACCCCATCATCCAAGAAGTTGCTCAGGGTCCTATCGGGTCACACAGAATCCCTGCCGCCGATCTGGCTGATGCGGCAGGCAGGACGCTATCTCCCAGAATATCGGGAGCTGCGGACCAAATCGGCATCCTTCCTCGAATTCTGCTACACGCCGGCTCTGGCGGCGGAAGCCACTTTGCAGCCGATCCGCCGCTTCAACTTCGATGCTGCGATCCTGTTCAGCGACATCCTCGTGGTGCCGGATGCCTTCGGCCAAAAAGTCTCTTTCGAAGCTGGCAACGGGCCGCGGCTCTCCCCGATCAAGGATGCCGCGGATCTTGGCCAATTACACGAGACCATCGACCTCGAGCATTTAAGCCCCGTCTTCGAGACGATCGAACGGGTGAAAGCGGCTTTGCCACCGGAAGTGGCCTTCATCGGCTTTTGCGGCGCGCCTTGGACGGTCGCGAGCTATATGATCGCCGGCCATGGCACGCCCGATCAGGCTCCGGCGCGGCTCTTCGCCTACCGCTATCCGGATTTGTTTCAGGAGTTGATCAATCGGCTTGTCGCCGGCTCGATTGCCTATCTTGCGGCTCAGGTCGAGGCCGGCGTCGAACTCGTCCAAATTTTTGACAGCTGGGCGGGCGTCTTGCCGCCGGGCGAATTCGCGCGCTGGTGCGTGGCGCCGGTCAAGGCCATCATCGATGGGCTCAGGGCGCGGTGCGGGCCGGTTAAAGTGATCGGCTTTCCGCGCGGTGCCGCGTCGCATCTGAGTGATTTTCTGTCACAAACCGGGGCCGATGCGCTGGGCCTCGATACGGCGGTCGATCTCGCTTGGGCGAAAAATGCGATCGCATCAGACAGCGTTTTGCAAGGCAATCTTGATCCGCTTGCGCTTGTCGCCGGCGGTCGCGCACTGGAAGACGGGATTGCGCGGATTACGGGGACGCTCGAACATCGGCCCTATATCTTCAACCTCGGGCATGGGATTTTACCGGAGACGCCGATCGCGCATGTCGAGTCGCTGGTACGCCAGCTCCGAGACGCCAAATAGGTGGACAAATCAGTGAATGGAACGGGTCGCGGGCTTTGAGCGAACTCTACAGTTGGATCAAGGCCCTGCATGTGATCGCCATTGTCGCCTTCATGGCCGGCATGCTCTATCTGCCGCGACTTTTCGTCTATCACGCGGGCGTCGCCAAGGGTTCGCCCGAGTCGGAGATCTTCAAGGTTATGGAACGTCGGCTCGATATGGCGATCATGCGGCCGGCCTTTATCATCCTGATTTTGACCGGCGGAACGCTCGTCATGATGGGCCATTGGCTAGAAGCCCACTGGCTCTGGGCCAAGCTTCTGTTCGTGATCCTGCTTATCGGTGAATATGTCTTCCTGATTCGCGCCAGATTGGCCTTCGCGACCGATGCAAACCGGCATTCCGCGCTGTTTTACCGGGTCATCAATGAGGTCGCGACTTTGGCGCTCATCGGAATTGTGATTTTCGTCGTCGTCAAACCCTTTTGACGCGGCTCAACATGACCGGCTCCCAGAAAATTCCGACCCAAATCAAAGGTTCGGCCGGATTCGACCATAAGGAAGTCCTATTGCTGTGGTTTCGTTGTAAAGATCGGGGTCAAATTGGTCTGATCGGCCTGTGCGTGCCGGCGGTTGGGTTGTCAAAGAAATCAAAACACCCTATCTTGGGGATCCCTCCTCGCAGTGACGAGGCCGGCGCAATATTGTGCGTCCCCGGCCGAATGGGCACCAGTCGATAGTAAGGACAGCGCGCGACATCCTGAGGATGGACCGCGATTGAACCTTTCGAGACCGATATCCATTTGTGCTGAACGCGTGTCCGAGCGCCGCATCGAAGCAATCGCCATCCTCTCGGGATTTCTCCTTTAAGGATCTGGCGCCCCGGCGGGCCTCCCCTCTTTCGCGCGATTTTCCGCGCCCCCTTCTCCAAGGACTAAATCCCGATGCGGGATATAAAACTTCAAGAGTTAAAAGCTAAATCCCCGACCGAACTGCTCGCCTTCGCTGAAGAGCATGAGGTCGAAAACGCTTCGATCATGCGCAAACAGGAATTGATGTTTGCGATTTTGAAGCAATTGGCCACCAAAGACATTGAGATCGTCGGCGAAGGCGTCATCGAGGTCCTGCAGGACGGCTTCGGCTTCTTGCGCTCGCCCGATGCCAATTATCTGGCAGGCCCCGACGATATCTACGTCTCACCCTCGCAGATCCGGCGGTTCGGTCTCAGAACCGGCGACACGGTCGAAGGGCTGATCCGCAGCCCTAAAGAGGGGGAGCGCTATTTTGCGCTCCTCAAAGTGAATACGATCAATTTCGAAGATCCCGAAAAAATCCGCCACAAAGTCCATTTCGACAATCTCACTCCTCTCTATCCCGACGAACGGCTCAAGCTCGAGATCGAGGATCCGACCAAAAAGGATCTGTCGGCGCGGGTGATCGACATTGTTGCGCCGATCGGCAAGGGCCAGCGCGCGCTCATCGTCGCGCCACCCAGAACCGGCAAGACGGTGCTGTTGCAGAACATCGCCCAGTCGATCACCACCAATCACCCCGAATGCTATCTGATCGTGCTTCTGATCGATGAGCGGCCGGAGGAAGTCACCGATATGCAGCGCTCGGTGAAGGGCGAGGTCGTTTCCTCGACCTTCGACGAGCCGGCGGTCCGCCATGTCCAGGTCGCTGAAATGGTGATCGAAAAGGCCAAGCGCCTCGTCGAGCACGGCCGCGACGTAGTGATCCTGCTCGATTCCATCACCCGTCTCGGCCGCGCCTATAACACCGTGGTGCCGTCGTCTGGCAAGGTCCTGACCGGCGGTGTCGACGCCAATGCGCTGCAGCGGCCGAAGCGCTTCTTCGGCGCCGCCCGCAATATCGAAGAGGGCGGCTCGCTCACCATCATCGCCACCGCGCTGATCGATACCGGCTCGCGCATGGATGAAGTGATCTTCGAAGAGTTCAAGGGCACCGGCAATTCGGAAATCATCCTTGATCGTAAGGTCGCCGATAAGCGGACCTTCCCGGCGATCGACATCACCCGCTCCGGCACCCGCAAGGAAGAGCTGCTTGTGCCGCCCGACATTTTGAAGAAAATGTATGTGCTGCGCCGCATCCTGAATCCGATGGGCACGGTCGACGGCATCGAGTTCCTGCTGAACAAGCTGCGTGAGACGCCGAAGGGCAATGCGACCTTCTTCGAGGCGATGAATACGTAAAGCATCCGTCCGATAAGTTGCCGGCCCCCGGATTAGATCCGGGGGTTCGTTCGGATCAAGCGGATGCGTGAAGTCCGTCCAGACGGGTGCTGTCAGCCCTGCGTCTCGCGCTTATAAGCGACGCGCAGGCTGCCCCAATGTCGACCGAAGACTCGGATCGGCGCATTGACTTCCTTCATCAGCACGAAATTGCCGCCGCCGAGATCGCGATTGTAGATCTGGATCAGCGAGGGGCGGACGTTGCGCGCGGCGGCAAGGCCGGCGCGGTCGTCGAAGATCCGCCGATTGCGCGAATTGGCGAAATTCCAATCATATTGGCCGGGCCGCTGCGGTTGCGACCATTCGGGATTATGGACGGGCAGCCAGGCGTTGCGATCGACCGCGACGCAAAAGACGATGCGCGGATTGGAGTTCAAGACGCGGTTCTGGATCGGCGCCAAAATCTCTTCGAGGATCGGCAGCGCGCGCGTGCGATATTGCGGCGGCGCGGTGCCTTCGATCATCTCGTATTCGGCATCGAACAGGGCTTCCATCGTCAACCGGCCGCTGCCGACGACGGCTTCCATCGCCGCGCTGATCGATTGCGCATTGGCGATGACGGCGGTCAGAAGATCGGCGTGGTCTTCGTGGATCTCGGCGATCATCCGACGCAAAGCCGCTGTGAACTCGGCCGGTGGGTCATGCCATTTCAGATGCAGCCCGATCGTCGATCGCCCGACGATATGGGCATGGCATTTGCCGACGCCTTCGACGGTGATCGCGACTTTCGTGCCTTCGGCGAGATCGACCTTGGTCTCGATCTTTACCAGCATGCCGCCTTCCGAAATATCGACCGCACGTCCGGCCAGCGATGTCTGAGTACCGGTGATGGTGACATGCAGATCGCAAGGCAGGCGTTCATGGGCACGGCGATTGCCGGTTTCCGTCTGCCGCAAAAACACGATGAAACGCGAGCGCAGTTTGTTGGCGTCGAGGAGGACGCGCTGAATGGATTTGCCGGCCGACAGCGCCCGCGTTGCCGTCGTGTTGCAAAGGTCCGCAGTCACTTTGGCGTTGGCGCCAACCTGATGCGCGAAGGCGGCGGCTTCATCGGTCGAGCGGCTGAGATTGGCGGTCATGCCGGTCTGGGTCTCGACCTCGGCGGTGATTGCGAGAATGACCGGCGACAGGGCCTCGATGAGCTGACCGATTCGCTCGACCGACGCAATGAGCCGGTTCGAATTGATTTGCAGATGTTCGACACGCCGCGCGATATCGTCGGTCGCTTTCTGTGTCGCGGAGGCGAGCTGCTTCACTTCGCCGGCGACGACGCCGAAGGATTTGCCGGCTTCGCCGGCGCGCGCTGCTTCGATCATCGAATTCAATGCGACAAGATCGATCTTGCGTGCGACCGAGTTGATCAATCCGACGATCGCGCCGATTTCGCCGGAGGATGTTTTAAGGCCTTCGACGCTCGCATGCGCATCTTGAGTCGCTTTCCGGCCCTCGATCGTAAGCGCACTGACATCATGCAGGCGGCGATTGATCTCTTCGCCTGAGGCTTTCAGCTCGGTGCCCGCATTCGCAAGCCGGCGCAAATGCTGCGCAGCATTTTCGGCCGAAGCGGCGAGTTCGGCCGAGCCGGCGCTGATGCGCGTCGTCGATTTGGTGAGGTCGCCAATGTCCTGATCGGCGGTTTCGCCGGCTTGCGTGACTTCGCCGATCAAGCGGACGACATCGACTTCAAGAAGATCGAACGTCTCGCGCAGCTGCTCGAGCCGATCGTCGAATGTGGCGACGCTCGGCTCCGTCTGTTGAAGATCGGGCTCGGCATTGCATGGCGCATTGCGCGGCGTCGCGGGCACCTTCGGCGCGCGCGCTGGCCGGCGAAAAATTGGCTCGGCGAACAGCTTCATTCCGACCAAGAGGGCACACAATCACAATCATGCGTACCGCAAGCGGTGCGCGTGTCGTCTGTCGTCGCCCATCCTCCCTGCTGGCAGTTTTTTGGTTGCCTGATTCTGAATGGTACAGGGCTTCGGTTAAATGAGAATTATCCTTTTTATCGAGGCGCCTCGTTGCGCCCGCCGAGCCCGTCTTCATTTGCGATGAAGAGCAGGCATTCAAGCATCTGTGACTGCGTGTTGCGGCCAAGGCCAGTATCGAGTCACGGGGTCATCATCAAATATATCTAGCCCGTCGCGGCGGCAGTTTCCGGACACCCGTCGCGATCGATCGCGCCAAGAATCTTCTGTTCACGCCCATCGGCAATCCCGCGCCAGATTTCTTCGGCGATGTGCGCAAGGGCGACAATATCAATACGAACTCGCTCGCGATCATCGATCTCAAGACCGGCAAGCCGGTGTGGGCGAAACTGTTCGTCACCCATGATGTGCGCGACTGGGATCTGAGCCAGACAAGCCCGCTATTGACCGCCGACTTCAAAGGTAAGTCGCGCGATCTTGTCGTCATCGCGGGCAAGGACGGCCGCGTGCGTTTCGTCGATCGCAACACGCATGAGATTCTCGTCGATCTTGCCGTGTCGAAGCAGGAGAATGTCGATACGCTTCTCGCGCCGCAAGGCCGTCCATATCTGCCCGGGAAGAAGGCCGAGACCTTGCCGGGCGGCACGGCAACGACGAAACTCGTCGTTCTCACTTTGCCCTGATCGATTCTCATAACTTAGAGCGGGATGCGGGCGGAAAACCGCTCACACTTTTCCTCATCCCGCTCTAGATCGCCGCGCGGCTGCGTTCGTCGACGAGTGTCTGCAGCGCGGCGGCATCCTTGACTGGCAGCGAACAGGTGCCGGCCGAACAGGCGAAGGCCGCGGCCTCGCCCGCGATCTTCGCTTGCGCGGCGGCCGGATGATTGGCCGGCACGGCGTCGGGATTATCGAGATCGAAGACGATGCGATGATCGAAGGGGATCGCGAGCGCGGCCTCGTAAAGCGCCTTGCGCCCCGGTCCTGCGGTGACGATTTCGACTCCATGCAAACGCAGATCGAGCGCGTTCAATATGCCGGCATGGCCGACGAAATTGGCGCTTACGATCGGCGCGAGCGTCGCCAACAGCTGATCAGCGAGCTTCTGCCATTGATCGTCGCCGGTCAGACCATGCAGTCGGATGAGGGCTGAGAGAAAGACCGGATGGGCATTCGGAATCGCATCATCGGTTGTTGGTGCAAGCCGCATGATCACGTCGCTTGCGCCCGCCGTCGACATCGCAATCAAGCCTGATGTTGGATCAAGATAATCATCGCGCAGCGCTTCGGCGAATGCGATCGCATCGGCGAGATAATCGCGCGCAGGAATTTCGGCGCCGTCCATATGACGCGCTTCATGCAGCGCAAGCGCGGCGCGCAGCATGGCAGCATGATCGAGCGAAAAGCCGGGCTTCACGACGACGCCGGCCCGCGCACTATGCGCAAGCCGCTTCTTGCCGGCTTCATTTTCATAAAGCAGAAGATCGATGATGACTTTGTAGGCGCGCGCCGCGAGGCTCACCCATGAAGGCTCGGACAATGCCGTGCCGGCATTGACGAGCGCCGCGATCATCAGGCCGTTCCAATCGGCCATGATCTTGTCGTCGAGACTCGGATGCACGCGCTTGTCGCGCGCCTCGAAAAGCTTCTGCTTGATCGGCGCGAGACGTGCTTCGTCTTCCGCTGTCGCAGGCTTGGCTTCGAGCTGATTGAGCACGGTGACCATCTTTCCGTGCGGCTCTTCGGACCAATTGCCGATGCGGCCGGCGCCATAGAATTTGCCGAAGAAGCTCGCATCCGCTTCGCCGAGAAGGCTCACTAGCTCTTCCCAGGTCCAGACATAGAACTTGCCTTCCTCGCCTTCGGAGTCGGCATCGAGGCTTGCGGAAAAAGCGCCGCCGCCCGTGATCATCTCGCGCTTCAGCCAGCCGACGATTTCGCCGGCGCGGGTCTTCAGGACCGCGTCGCCATAGTCGCGATAGCAAAGCGCCAGCATTTCGAGGAGCTGCGCATTGTCGTAGAGCATCTTCTCGAAATGCGGCACGAGCCAATGATCATCGACCGAATAGCGCGCGAAACCGCCGCCGAGGTGATCATAGATGCCGCCCTGCGACATGCGCATCAGCGTGAGGCGCACGAGATCGCGATAGGGCGTCTTGCCGAGGCGCGCGCCGGCCCGCCACAGAACTTCGAAGATAGGCGTATTCGGAAATTTCGGCGCGCCGCGCAGGCCGCCATCGGTCTGATCGACGAAATTGATGATCTGCGGCGGCAGATTGTCGAGAAGATCGGCGGTGAGCGCACCTTCTTCCTTGCGCTTCTCCTTGCCGAGCGAATCGCGCACGATCTTGGTGTTATGCGCGATGCGGTCCGGCTGGCCGCGGAAGGCTTCCGCCACGGTACGCAGGACCGTTACAAAGGCCGGCCGGCCATATTGTTCGACCTTCGGAAAATAGGTGCCGCCCCAGAAAGGCTCACCCGCCGGCGTCAGAAACACTGTCATTGGCCAGCCGCCGCGCTCGCCGAACGTATGGAGCGCCGACATATAGATATGGTCGATGTCGGGCCGCTCCTCGCGATCGACCTTGATGTTCACGAAAAGCTCGTTCATCACCGCGGCCGTATCGGGATCCTCAAAACTCTCATGCGCCATCACATGGCACCAATGGCAGGCGGCATAGCCGACCGAGAGCAGAATTGGCTTACTCGCGGTCTGGGCTTCTTTCAGCGCGCTTTCACCCCACATGCGCCAATGGACAGGATTGCCGGCATGCTGCAGCAGATAAGGGCTCGCGGCGCGGCCGAGTTCATTCGAAGACATGATAGGGTTCCATCAGACGCGGGACGGGACGACATTTTGGGCTTATTGGCCGCAAGTTCTACGCCAAGATGACGCAAGACATAAGAAACCCGACGATCTTTGCACTCTCCTCCGGCCGTGGTCGCGCCGGCATAGCGGTGCTGCGCCTGTCGGGCCCTGCGGTGCGCGAGATCCTTCTCGCGATGATCGGCAAAGTGCCGGAGCCGCGCCGGGCAGTTTTGGCGAAACTCAAAGATCCGGCCACGGGCGAAGCGATCGATCGCGGGCTTGCCCTCTTCTTTCCGGCGCCGGCGAGCGAGACCGGCGAAGACTGCGGGGAATTCCATTGCCACGGCGGGACTGCGATTATTTCCGCCATGCTCCGGATATTTTCCGGATTCGCGGGAACGCGGCTCGCGGAGCCGGGCGAATTCGCGCGCCGCGCCTTTGAAAACGGCAAGCTCGATCTGACCGAAGTCGAAGGGCTGGCCGACCTCGTCGCGGCCGAGACTGAGGCGCAGCGCCGCCAGGCGTTGCGCCAGGCCGAAGGCGGCTTGGGCGCGAAAGTCGAAGATTGGCGAAAGGGTTTGCTTGAAGCTTCGGCGCTGATCGAAGCCGATATCGATTTCGCCGATGAGGCCGATGTCGCGACCGCGGCGCGGCCGGAGGTCGTGCGGCTTCTCGAAAATCTGCGGGGATCCCTGCAGGTGGAGCTTTCTGCCGCTACGGCAGGTGAACGGCTGCGGGATGGGATCATGGTTGTGATCGCAGGCCCGCCAAATGCCGGAAAGTCTACTCTTCTCAATGTTCTAACGAGAAGAGAGGCGGCTATTGTATCCGATATTCCTGGCACGACGCGCGACGCAATCGAGGTCCGCCTCGATCTCGACGGCCTGCCGGTTATCCTGATCGATACGGCTGGCCTGCGCGACGCGCAGGATCCGGTGGAGGCCATTGGCGTCGCGCGGGCGCGGGCCAAGGCATCCGCTGCGGACCTCGTTATATGGCTATCAGATGCGGCGTTGCCCGTGCCGCCTGAGCTCGGAACGGCCGCGGTAGTCTGGCCGGTCACCACAAAATCCGATCTCAAAATGCGTGCTGATCTTTCGAACGGGGACCTCGCGATTAGCGCCGCGACCGGTGCGAATGTGGATCTGCTGCTCGCGCGCCTGACCGAGTTCGCTAAGGAGGCGACGCGCGACGGCGAGGGCGCCTTGATTACGCGCGAGCGGCATCGCCGCGCAATGGTCACTGCAGTGGAAGCACTTGACCAAGCCTGCGCAGACGTCGGTGGGGCGCCGGAGCTCTTGGCGGAAGATCTTCGCTGTGCGATCAGAGCGCTCGAAAGCCTGATTGGCAAAGTCGATGTCGAAGATGTTTTGGGCGAGATTTTCGCCCGCTTCTGTATCGGCAAATGATAGAATGTTTCACGTGAAACATTGGGGCATGGCCGTCATGCGCAGACTTGATCCGCGCATCCAGAACCGGCGCCTGGATGGCCGGGTCAAGCCCGGCCATGACGCGGCTGAGGTTTGAGCCAAAATGGCAGAAGAGAGGGGATCTTCTTTCGATGTCATCGTCGTGGGCGGTGGCCATGCCGGCTGTGAGGCTGCGGCTGCGGCTGCGCGCATGGGCGCGGTGACGGCGCTCGTCACGCTCTCCTTTGAGTCCATCGGCACCATGTCCTGCAATCCGGCGATCGGCGGCCTAGGTAAAGGCCATCTCGTCCGCGAGATCGATGCGCTCGACGGGCTGATGGGCCGCATCGCCGATGAGGCCGGCATTCAGTTCCGCGTCCTCAACCGGGCCAAGGGTCCGGCGGTACGCGGGCCACGCGCCCAGATGGACCGCAAGCTTTATCTCGCCGCCATGCAGGCGGCGATCGCGGCAATGCCGAATCTTTCCGTCATCGAAGGCGAGGCGGCGGAGATTTTGCGCGTCGATGGCCGCGTCACCGGCCTGACCTTGGCGGATGGGCGCAGCCTTGCCTGTGGCGCCCTGGTTCTCACCACCGGCACCTTCCTGCGCGGCATGATCCATATCGGCCGCGAGCGTATTCCTGCTGGCCGGGTCGATGAAAAGCCGGCACTGCGTCTCTCGGAAAGTCTGTCTGCGGTGGGCTTCGCGCTCGGGCGCCTCAAGACCGGCACGCCGCCGCGGCTCGATGCGGCGACGATCGACTGGGCTTCGCTCGAGCATCAGCCAGGCGATCCCGAACCAGAGCCTTTCTCGATGCTGACCCCGGCGATCACGCGGCCGCAGATCGACTGTGCCATCACCAAGACGACGGAAGCCGGCCACGATATCATCCGCGCACATCTGAAGGATTCGCCGGTCTATTCCGGCGCGATCTCCGGCCGGGGGCCGCGCTATTGCCCTTCGATCGAGGACAAGGTCCAGCGCTTCGCCGACCGCTCCACCCATCAGATTTTTTTGGAACCGGAAGGCCTCGATGTGCCGACCGTCTATCCAAACGGGATCTCGATGGCGCTACCGGCCGAGGTGCAGCTCGCATTTCTTCGCAGCATCCCAGGGCTCGAAAAAGTCGCTATGCTGCGGCCGGGTTATGCGATCGAATATGACTTTATCGATCCGCGCAGCCTGAAGCCGACACTGGAAACAAAGGCGCTGGGCGGCCTGTTTCTGGCCGGCCAAATTAATGGGACGACGGGCTATGAGGAGGCAGGCGCGCAAGGCCTGCTCGCGGGCCTGAATGCGGCAGCTCTCGCCGGCCAATCGGCGCCGATCCTTTTCGACCGCTCAGAGGCCTATCTCGGCGTGATGGTCGATGATCTGGTTACGCGCGGCGTTACCGAGCCCTACCGCATGTTCACCTCGCGCGCCGAATATCGGCTGACGCTTAGGGCCGATAATGCCGATCAGCGCCTCACCGAAAAGGGAATCGGCGCCGGATGCATCGGGTCAGACCGGCGCAAGGCGTTCCGCGCCAAGGCGGAGGCATTGGCTACGGCGCGCGGCGCGCTTGCAAGCCTCAGCCTCAGCCCGAATGAGGCCCAGCGCCACGGGCTGAAGATCAATCAGGATGGCGTGCGCCGCTCGGGCTTCGATCTTTTGGGTTTCCCCGATATCGGGATCGCCGAGCTTCAGCGCATCTGGCCGGAGCTTCAAAGCGTCGAGTCGGCTATGGCGGCGCAGGTCGAGATCGATGCGAAATATGCCGTCTATCTCACCCGCCAAGCCGCCGATATCGCCGCCTTCCGCCGCGACGAATCCCTGGCGATACCGGAGACGCTCGACTATGCCGCGCTTGCCGGTCTGTCGAACGAAGTGCGGCTGCGGCTCGCGGAAATCCGTCCCCATACGCTCGGCCAGGCTGGCCGGATCGAGGGCGTGACGCCGGCAGCGCTGACACTTCTGGCGGCGCAGATCCGCAAGCATAAAGCGGCAAGTCAAGCGGCGGGCTAGGGTCATTGCGAGCGCGGCGAACCTCCAGCACCATGGCAAAGCAGCTCAACAAACGAAACGAGACGACGGCGGAGGACGACCGCGCCGCGGCCCTAAAACTGTTTCCGCTGTCGTCGGAGACTCAAGCGCGCTTCGACATCTATGCCGCGCTGCTGCGCAAATGGCAGAAGACGATCAATCTCGTTGCCGCGTCGACCCTGCCGCAGATCTGGACCCGGCATTTCGCCGATTCGCTTCAGGTTCAGGCGGCGCTGCCGGAGGCGCGGATCTGGGCCGATCTCGGCTCTGGCGCGGGCTTTCCGGGTCTTGTCACGGCGATCAGGCTGGCGGATGTGCCCGGCGCGAAAGTCCATCTGATCGAGTCGGATCAGCGCAAATGCGCCTTCCTGCGCGATGTTTCACGTGAAACACAGGCTCCCGCCGAAGTGCATCAGGGGCGCATCGAAGACGTTCTGCCGACGATCACCGATCGCATCGAAGCGGTCAGCGCCCGTGCCCTTGCACCCTTGCCGCAGCTGCTCGGCTATAGCTGTGAGCTGATCAAAAGCGGAGCGACCGGTATTTTTCTCAAGGGAGAACATCTCGACGATGAATTGACCCAATCGCGCGCGCTCGACTATTTTGATGAATACGAGATCAGACTGATTCGCAGCGTCACCGCGGAGCGCGGCCAAATCCTCGTTGTCCGGCAAAAAAATCTAGGTAAATCAATACGATAGTTCTGCAAAACGTCCGTTTGATCCTTCGTTCAAGGAGTATCCGCCGTGTCCCTGTCCCCCAACCTCCGGGTTCTTGTCCTCGCCAATCAAAAGGGCGGGGTGGGTAAGACGACGACCGCGATCAATCTGGGCACGGCACTGGCAGCCATTGGCGAGCGCGTTCTGATCATCGATCTCGATCCGCAGGGCAATGCGTCGACCGGCCTCGGCATCGATCGCAAAAGCCGCGGCATCTCCACTTATGAAGTGCTGATGGGAGACGAGCCTCTCAAGGGCTCTATCAAAGACACCAAGGTGCCGCGTCTTTGCTTGGCGCCGTCGACGCTCGATCTCCTTGGCATCGAATTGGAGATCGCGGCGCATTCCGATCGCGCCTTTCGCTTGAAGAAGGCGATCGCCCATATGGTCGAAGAGCTGGACAGCCTGCCGGAGACGCTGCATTTCACCTACATTCTCATTGACTGTCCGCCGTCGCTCAATCTCCTGACCATTAATGCGCTCGCCGCCTGCGATGCCGTGCTGGTGCCGCTGCAATGCGAGTTCTTCGCGCTCGAAGGTCTGTCGCAGCTCTTGTCGACCGTCGATCAGGTGAAGCGGACGCTCAATCCGGATCTCTCGATCCATGGCATCGTTTTGACGATGTATGACCCGCGCAACAATCTCGCCGCGCAGGTCGTCGCCGATGTGCGCGGCTTCATGGGCGACAAGGTCTATCAGACCGTCATCCCGCGCAATGTGCGGATTTCCGAAGCGCCGTCGCATGGCAAGCCGGTGCTTCTCTACGATCTCAAATGCAGTGGCAGTCAGGCCTATCTGAAGCTCGCTTCGGAGATCATTCAGCGTGAGCGCCAGCTGGCGCCGGCCTAAACAGGTGGATGTGATGAAAGCGGCGAAAATGGCAGATGAAGTGCGGCCCCGTCTCGGTCGCGGACTTGCGGCTCTGATCGGCGATTCGGGCGATGAATCCTCGGCAATTACCCGCGCGCGCGGGCAGAAGAAAGTGCCGATCGAATTCCTGCGGCCGAACCCGCGCAATCCGCGCAAGACCTTCGCCGAATCCGATCTCGAAGATCTGACCAATTCGATCAGCGAGAAGGGCATCATCCAGCCGATTCTCGCGCGCACCGTGCCGGGCGTCGCCGATCTCTATGAAATCATCGCCGGCGAACGGCGTTGGCGCGCGGCGCAAAAGGCCGGCTTGCATGAAGTGCCGATCATCGCTGTTGAGGCGGACGACCGCCAGGCGCTCGAACTTGCGATCATCGAAAACGTCCAGCGCGCCGATCTCAATCCGCTCGAAGAGGCGCAAGGCTATCAGCAGCTCGAAAGTGATTTCGGCTATTCGCAGCAGGAGCTGGCGAAGATCATCGGCAAGAGTCGCAGCCATGTCGCCAATATGCTGCGGCTTCTGAAACTGCCGGAGCGGACCAAGCATCTTCTGGCGCAAGGACAGATTTCGGCCGGCCATGCGCGCGCGCTTTTGACGATCTCGGACGCCGATGCCATCGCCGATCGCATCGTTGCGCAAGGTCTGTCGGTTCGCGAGGTCGAAAAGATTGCGCAGAAAGCGGCTGAGCGCGGCGCCAAGAAAGCGTCGGCGCCAGTTGCGGAAAAAGATGCCGATACGCGCGCGCTCGAAAAAAGTTTGAGCGATGCGCTGGGTCTGCATGTCAGCATCGCCTCGCATGGCGAATCCGGCGAACTGCGCATTCGCTATACGAAGCTCGAACAGCTCGATGATCTCTGCGCGAAGCTGCGGCGGTAAGGTCCGCGCATGACGCGCATTTTGCTGCACCGATGTTGCGCAGCATTTTTGATCTGATCTGAAGATCTAAGCCTTGCTGCGCGCCGCCAGCGCCACAGCCCAAAGCGCGCGCACGGCGATCATTTCCGAGAGCGCCGGCTCGCGCCTCGCGCGTCCGATCGCATGGCTCAACAGAGTCATCGCCCGCGCCAGTTTCTCCGAGGTCCAGGCGCGCACATGCCGGTCGAGCGTGGCGCTGCGCCGGTAGCCGCCGCCGAAACTTGGCGCGGCTTGGCGTCCGCTTTCCGCATCGAGCCGCATGCGATGCAGCTGCGTTGCATGCCGCAGCGCCGCGCCGAGCAGCGCATTGTAATCGCCGCCTTCGGAGAAGACGCGTTCGGCTGTCTGCTCGATGGCGGTGAAATCGCCTTCGAAGGCGCCGTCGATGGCTTTGTCGAGCGCGAGCGCCGAGGCATCTGCGACGATCGCTTCCACATGGTCGAGCGTCACCTCGCCGGCGCCGCGCGCGTAAAGCGTCAGCTTGCCGAGCTCCGCCCGTGTCGACAGGCGGTCCTGGCCGAGCAGCGAAATGAGCATCGCCTTGGCCTCGGCTTCGATCGTGAGATCGTCGTCCGCGAGTTCGGCATCGATCAGTTGCGCGAGATCCTTCGCCGAGTCGGGGTAGCATTCGAGTACCGCGGCGCGCGGATGCTTTTCGCAGAGCCGGCGCAAAGCGGCATCGCGCTTCAGATTGCCGGCTTCCATCACGATCGTGCAATCGGGCGGCGGCGACCCGAGTAGCGGCTCGACCGCATTGACGAAGGCCTTGCCCTGCACCTCGATATGGATTGCGCGCCGGCCACCAAAAAGCGGGATGGTATTGGCCTCATCGGCAAGCCGCAGGGGATCGGCGGCGATGTCGTCGCCGCTCAACCGAAGAAATTGAAACGGGTCTTTCGGGTCGTCGATCGCCCGCGCAATGATCTGCTGCACGCGTTCGCTGACGAGGCCTGCGTCGGTGCCGCAGACGAGATAGAGAAAAATATTGGGCGGCGGCTTTTTGAGAAAGCGGTCGGCTTCGGAGCTTTTGACTGCAACCATCGCAATTCACGGTGCCGCGTGCTTAGGCCGAGGATCTTGGGTCAAGTGTCCCTGATCAAGTCCCTGTCGCGAAGACCGCGGCGATCTCAGTGCGGATTTGATCGGCAAGCACACGAGCATCGCGCTGTTCGGCGTCGCGCGCGGCGCGCATGTCGGAGAAGCGCTGGCTCGTGCGGTCGTAGGTCGCCGTTGTGAAGACGCGGCCTTGCGCCACGACCTTGCCGGTGTCGTTCGAGGTCAGTGTGTAAGTCGCTGTCGTTTGAACGGTCGCGGCGGTAACGAGGCCGGTGACCGTATCGACGAGCGGCGTGCTGACGCCCTCGGCCGCAACGACGACGAGCTTATACTTCGGCGTCACCTGCGAGCCTGTGCCGTTGAAGGCGAAGATCAGCTCGTCGTCGAGGTAATGGCCGAGTCGCGCCGAGGTCGGCATCACTTGAATGGTCTTCAGCTGTTCGGCGACGCGGCCGCCTTCGCCGGTCGTCCCGTAAAGCGGATGCAGGCAGCCGGCGAGGAACAACGCCGGCAGCAGCGCGAATCCGACCGAGAGCCGCCTCAGGCACCGCATCATCTGGTCAGACCACGACATTGACGATCCTCTGCGGAACAATGATGATCTTTTTCACAGGTCTGCCCTCGAGCGCACGCTGAACCGCCTCGAGGGCGAGAACAGCGGCTTCGATCGTGGCCACATCGGCCGTGCGTGCGATGATCAGATCTGCCCGTTTCTTGCCGTTCACTTGCACCGGCAATTCCATCATATCTTCGACGATGAGGGCCTTGTCCGCAATGGGCCAGGGCGATTCCGCCACCAAAAGCTGATGACCGAGGCGCGCCCAACACTCTTCGGCGAGATGCGGCATCATCGGCGCGAAAAGCCGCACGAATATGTCAGCCGCCTCGCGCAGCGCATAAGCCAGATCGGGAGCAATGTCGGGCTCGTCGATCAGACCGATCGCAGCCGACAATTTATTAGTTAAATCATAGATATGGGCGACGGCACGGTTGAACCGCAGGCGGCTAATGTCCTCCTCCACCTTGATCAGCGCGCCATGCGCCGCCTTGCGGACCTCCATCGCTTCGTCCGAGAAGTGATTGGGGATCGCCGCATCGAAGGGTGCTGCGACCTCGGCCAGTTCCCGCGTCAGCCGGTAGACGCGATTGACGAATCGGGAGGCGCCCTGCACCCCATCGTCCGTCCAGATCACATCGCGCTCCGGCGGCGAATCCGACAGCATGAACCAGCGCGCGGTATCGGCGCCGAAGGACTCGATGATCTCATCGGGATCGATCGTGTTGCGCTTCGACTTCGACATTTTCTCGATCGGGCCGATGGTCACCGGCTTGTCGTCGAGCGTCGCAGCGGTCCGGCCTTCGGACGCCGTCTCGATGCGCACCTGCGCCGGCGGCACAAAGGTCCCATCCGCGGCGCGATAGGTCTCATGCACGACCATGCCCTGGGTGAAGAGGCCGGCGAAAGGCTCCTTCAGATCATCGGCATGATTGGTCTTCTGCATCGCGCGGGTGAAGAAGCGCGAATAGAGCAGGTGCAAAATCGCATGCTCGATGCCGCCGATATATTGATCGACCGGTAGCCAATGTTTCAGCGCCTTGGGTGTTGTCGGCGCGTCGGCGTTCCACGGATCGGTGAAGCGCAGAAAATACCAGGACGAATCGACGAAAGTATCCATCGTATCGGTCTCGCGCCGGGCCGGGCTGCCGCAATGCGGACATGTGACATGTTTGAAGGTCGGATGCCGGTCGAGCGGATTGCCGGGCTCATCGAAGGTGACGTCTTCGGGCAAAGTGACAGGCAGATCCTTCTCCGGCACCGGCACGGCGCCGCAGCTTTCGCAATGGATGATCGGGATCGGACAGCCCCAATAGCGCTGCCGCGAAATGCCCCAATCGCGCAGACGAAAATTCACCTGGCGCTTGGCTTGCGGTTTTCCGGCGATCAACGTTGATTCCAAGCGCTTGGCGACTTCGTCCTTGCCCGCGGTGATCGACAGCCCGTCGAGGAAGCGCGAATTGATCAAAACGCCATCGCCGTCATAGGCGGTGTCGGTGATCACGAATTGGTCGGGATCAACGTCGGGCGGACAGACGACCGGCGTCGCGCCAAGCCCATAGGCATTGGCGAAATCAAGGTCGCGCTGATCATGCGCGGGACAGCCGAAGATCGCGCCGGTGCCGTAATCCATCAGCACGAAATTGGCGACATAGACCGGAAGCAGCCAATTTTCATCGAAAGGATGATGCACGCGCAAGCCCGTGTCATAGCCGCGCTTTTCTTGCGTCTCGATGGCTGCGACCGAGGTCGAGCGATGCCGGCAATCCTCGATGAAGGCAGCGAGCGCTGTGTCATGCATTGCTGCAGCTTCGGCCAAGGGATGATCGGGCGCGAGCGCGATAAATTTCGCGCCGAAAAGCGTGTCCGGCCGCGTCGTATAGACTTGGACTTCGGTTGCCGCGATTTCAGACTGTTGCAGCTCGAAGCGCACGAGCAGGCCTTCTGAGCGGCCGATCCAATTCTTTTGCATCAGCCGGACTTTTTCCGGCCAGCGCTCGAGCCCGTCGAGCGACGACAAAAGATCCTCGGAGAACTCCGAGATTTTTAAGAACCACTGCGTCAGCTCGCGCTGTTCGATGAGCGCGCCCGAACGCCAGCCGCGGCCGTCGATCACCTGCTCATTGGCAAGCACCGTATGATCGACCGGGTCCCAATTGACCTTGGAATTCTTGCGGTCGACGAGTCCCGCCGCATAGAAATCCAGAAACAGCTTCTGCTGATGCTTGTAATAGCTCGGATCGCAGGTCGCGATCTCGCGCGACCAGTCGAGCGACAGGCCCATCGATTGGAGCTGGCTGCGCATCGTCGCGATATTGGCATAGGTCCAGGCGGCGGGATGCGTCTTGTTTTGCATCGCAGCATTTTCGGCCGGCATGCCGAAAGCATCCCAGCCCATCGGATGAAGGACGTTATAGCCCCGAGCCCGCATGAAGCGGGCGATGACATCGCCCATGGCATAGTTGCGGACATGCCCCATATGGATCCGGCCGGACGGATATGGGAACATTTCAAGAACATAATATTTCGGTCGTGGGTCGGCATTATCGGTACGGAAGGTCTGCGCCTCCGCCCATTTGGCCTGCCATTTCGGTTCCGCTTCGCGGGCGTTATAGCGCTGCGCGTCCATGCTGTGGGTCGATGCCTTCTCGGAAAGGGCCGATACAGCATTATTTGGTCTCTAGGGTCAATGTTTTGCACTGCGAAGGAGCGCGTGTGGCGATCGAAAACACTCTAACGGCGGACACGGGCACGCTAGCCCATCTCGCCGAGATCAAGAGCCGGATTGCAGTCGCCGCGAAAGACTGCGGCCGCGCGCCGGGCGACGTCACGCTTGTCTGCGTCTCGAAGACTTTTGGGCCGGAAGCGATTCGGCCGGTCCTGGCCGCCGGCGAGCGCGTTTTCGGCGAGAACAAAGTCCAGGAAGCCGAAAGCAAATGGCCGGAGCTGCGCCAATCTTATCCAGACGTCACGCTGCATCTCATCGGTCCGCTGCAGACCAACAAAGTGCGCGAAGCCATCGCATTGTTCGATGTCATCGAGACCGTCGACCGGCCGAAGCTCGCCAAGGAGCTCGCTAAGGAGATGGCGAAGCTCGGCAAGCGGCCGAAACTCTATGTGCAGGTGAATACCGGCGCCGAGCCGCAGAAGGCCGGTGTCCTGCCACAAGAGGCGGATGCCTTCATCGCCAGCTGTCGTAAAGAGTACGGCCTCGAAATTTCAGGCCTCATGTGCATCCCACCAGTGAATGAACAGGCCTCGCCGCATTTCGCTTTGCTCAATGAGATCGGCAAGCGTAATGGCATCGCTAACCTCTCGATGGGCATGAGCGCCGATTTCGAATTGGCGATCCAATTGGGCGCGACGCATGTTCGCGTCGGGACCGCGATTTTCGGCAAAAGGTGAGAGCGATGGATACCGAACGCCAAGCCCATTGGGAAAATGTCTATCAGACGAAGGCCGAGACCGAGGTCAGCTGGTTTCAGCAAGACGCGGCGCCATCGCGCGATATGATTCACAGCCTGGGGGTCGCGCCTGGCAGTTCTGTCATCGATGTCGGCGGCGGCGCATCGCGTCTCGTCGATGCGCTTTTGGACGAGGGCTTCGCCGTCACCGTTCTCGATCTTTCAGCAAAAGCGCTCGTCGCATCGCGGGCGCGCCTGGGGTCGCGCGCCGACGAGGCGCATTGGATCGCCGCCGATGTCACGCTCTGGGAGCCGGAGACGACGTTCGATCTCTGGCACGATCGCGCGGCCTTTCATTTTCTGACGGATGCGGGCGCGCGCGCAGCCTATGCAGAGCGTGTTGCCCGCGCGGTGCGGCCGGGCGGCCATGTCATGATCGCGACCTTCGCCCTCGACGGACCCGAACGCTGCAGCGGCCTGCCGGTCATGCGTCATGATGCGGCGTCGATCGGCGCTGTGCTCGGCGAGGATTTCGCGCTTATCGAAATGCGGCGCCACAATCATCTGACGCCTTCGGGCGCGGTGCAAAAATTTCAGTTCAGCGGCTTTCGTCGCAAGTCCTGAGTGTCGGGAGTCGCCCGGAGGAGTAACCCCTCCGGGCTACGACGCAGAAACGCTTCAGCTTCAATCACCATTCGAAACGATCTTCGTCGACGATGCCGGGCGGCAGCGGCTGCGGGTTGAGCGCGATCTGAACCCGCGGTTCGACCGCAGCATGTTTTTCGACGGCGGCCGGTTGGACGCTGATCAGCATCGGCGAAAGGCTGTTTCCCGTCGCGCTGCGTCCGTCGATCGTGCTCGCCGAAGCGCCGAAAGCGGTGGCCGAAGTCACAATCGTCGCGCCAAGGGCGCAAAGCATCAATTTGGAAACCTTCATCATTCTATCCTCCTTTACGTGCGGCGATAGTGCCGCAACCACGAGGATGACTTTAGGCCTTGATGAAACAGGATGCTGTGCGTCGCCGCACGAGACTCTTCGTCTAGCGGATGATCAGCACCGCATCCTTCGCGAGCCGCGGCAAAAGCTTGCGCAGATCATTCGGCCGCAGCGCGATGCAGCCTGCGGTTGGCACCAGATCGTCTTTGGCGCAATGCAGAAAAATCGCGCTGCCGCAGCCTTGCCGCCGCGGCCAAAGATTATAGTTGAGGACCAGCACGACGTCATAAAGACCGTCGTTGCGCCACAATGTTTCGCAACTGTAGCGGTTCGGTAGGCGCGTGGGCCGGTTGTAGACCGGGGATCGCGGATCGTCGCACCAGCCATCGGCCGCACGGATTTCCCGCAACGGCCAAGCTGCATGCGGTCTCGGGCCCTTCGCCCGGAAAAATCCGCCAAGGACGCGAAATTTTCCGACGGGGGACGCACCGTCGCCTTCGCTTTTGCGCCGGTTCACCGAGCCGGCGCCGATGGCGCAGGGAAAGCTCGTAAAGCCGGCAGTAAGCCGGCCGCGGGGAGGGGAACTAAGCGCAAGTCTGGGCAGCAAAGCGGCGGTCACCTGGCGCAATCTCTTCGGCGCGTGCTTCGAAACGGCACGCGTCGGGCGGCGGCAGGGAGCCTTGTTTCGCGAATTCGGGTCGGGCTTAAACATCGCAGTTTCGTGATCTGGCAAAGGGTTGGGGCGGTTTGGCTTGCATGAATCTGCCAGATTGATCACTTTGACGCGACTCGGCGCGTGAGGTCCGAAACCGCCTTGAGGGAATAAGAAGGCCCCAGCGCCTTTCGAGCGCGGCCTCTTGCAACAGGATGGTCTTATTATGCAGGTCCGCAAGATCTTGATCGCTGATGATGACGATGATCTGCGCGGTGCGCTTTGCGAACAATTGACGCTCCATGCCGAATTCGCGGCGTTGCATGCACCGAATGCGGGAACGGCGCTCGATCTTGCCCGCGACGAAGCGCCGGACCTCGTGATCATGGATGTCGGCCTGCCCGACATGGACGGACGTGAGGCGGTCAAGGTTCTGCGCCGCGAAGGCTTCAAGAACCCGATCATCATGCTGACCGGCAATGATTCCGAGGCCGACACGATCGAAGGCCTCGAAGCCGGCGCCAATGACTATGTGACCAAGCCCTTCCGCTTCTCGGTGCTGCTTGCCCGCATGCGCGTCCATCTGCGCCAGCATGAGGCGAGCGACGACGCCATGTTCCGCATCGGGCCCTTCACCTTCCAGCCGGGCTCGAAGCATCTGATCAATGAAAAGGGCGGCAAGCTGCGGCTCACCGAAAAAGAGACCGCGATCCTGCGCTTCCTCTATCGGGCCGGCCAAAGCGTTGTGACCCGCGACGTGCTGCTGCGCGAGGTCTGGGGCTATAATTCCAATGTCACGACCCATACGCTCGAGACGCACATTTACCGGCTGCGCCAAAAGATCGAGCGCGACCCAGCTAAATCGCAGCTTTTGATCACCGAAGCCGGCGGCTATAAACTTATGCCCTGAGATTTCCGCGCCCGGCGGGTTGTCTCGCCGAAAGGAAATGCATGGCCATCGAAGCCGACATCCGGCATCTCTCTCGCAATCCGACGCTCGCTCTGCTCGAAGCCGATGCGCTGCGCGAGCTTGCTGCCGGGGTCGAGACGCGGATGCTGCGCAAGGGCGAGATCCTGTTCCGCCGCGATGAACCTTCCGATGGCGGCTATGTTCTGGTCTTCGGCTCGATCGTGCTCGAAACCACCGAAGGTCGGCCTGAACATATCGTCAAGCCGCCGACGCTCATCGGCGATATGGCGCTGATCACCAAGACACGGCGGCCGGTGACGGCGATCGCGCGTGAGCAATGCAGCTTGTTGAAAATTCCGCGCACATTGTTTCATCGGGTGCTGAACGATTCGCCGCGCAGCGCTGAGCGGCTGAAACGGGCGCTGTCCGAACGGCTCGTGCAGTTTTTGCGGGAGCTTGACGGAATCGCGCAGGAGACCCGGTCCAGTTAATGGGAGGGCGCCATGGCTCCTGCAAGCCGATCGAGACTGCTATGGTCTGTGTGTTTTTGCCTAGCGTTTCTTTGTTTAATCCCAGAGGAGGCACGCGCAATGAATGTTTCATTCTCTTGGGCGGACATACCGGCTTGCGAAAAGATATCCCCGGCTTTCACGGTCAAGGATGCGCCGCCTGGCACAAAGCGTCTGCGCTTTGTCATGCATGATCAAGACGCGCCGCATTTCCACCACGGCGGCAGCACCATCGCCTATACCGGTCCGAACGTGCCGCGCGGCGCCATCACCTATATCGGCCCCTGCCCGCCCGAAGGCTCCGTGCATCATTATGTCTGGACGATCGAAGCGCTCGACGGGAAGGATAAGGTGCTGGCGAAGACGACGGCGAGCGGAGATTTTCCGATGCAATAGCCTTCATGGCCGGGCTTGGCCCGGTCATTCAAGGACGAGCCGCGGTTTGAATTTCAGCTTTGGGCCGATAGCGAAAGGTCGGCTCTTGAGAGTCTAACCGTGAAGAGCAGACACTCAGGCTAAAACGGCACCATGGCCGTTCTCGACCCTTAGCCGATATTCCTTTGGCGAAAGCCGTCCAACGTTCGGTCCCAAGCTCACGTTTGCAGAATGGGCGTGACTAGGCGTCACGTTGACCTTGTCCTCGCAAATCGGCGCAGGGGTCCTAAGTCATAGTGCCGATAATTTAGCAAATTATGGTTGGGTTTGTGGACGACACGAAGTGGCCCACAGGGATAGTTAGACCAGCGATGGAGTGCCCCGATGAAACTACCGAGTCTGTGGTCCGGCAACCAGGACGTAATATCCGACCCCTTCAGATCACTCCGGCCCATGGAAGACATGTTCCGGGCGTTCTATCGGAACTTGCCTTCGTTGAACGTTGGGGCAGGCGTGCCGGCGGTCGATGTGGCCGAAACCAAGGACGCTATTGAGGTTAGCGCCGAACTCCCAGGTGTAGACGAGAAAGATATCAAGGTCAGCCTGGATGGCAACCGGCTGGTGATCTCCGGTGAGAAAAAGGAGGAGACCAAGAAGGACGAAAAGGAGCGGCACATAGAGGAGCGCAGCTACGGCTCATTCTACCGGTCGCTGTCCCTACCTTTCAAACCGGAGGACGGAGCTGTCGAGGCTCACTTTGACAAGGGAGTTCTCCATCTCAACATCAAGAAGCCCGCTGAACTCGCGAAAAGCGTCAAGACTATAGAGATCAAGCCTGGCGCACCTGCGAAGGCAGCCGGATAGAGATGGCTCTCTATCCCCGATGACATCGGGCCGGCGTGCCTGAGGTGCTGCCGGCCCCAGAAGCTCGCCTATTCCGCTGCTGCACAATGCGCAGTTTGGAGGCTCCTTCCGCAAACGGCGCAACCCAGATGTTGCGGCCCGTGTGCGCGAAAGCTGGCGGCTGCGCTGTCGGCAAGCCGACGAGCAATTTGGGATTCCGTCTGGTTCGAGAGGATAAAGGCTTTGCAACAATCGCCTCGAAGCTAATGGCCAGATGGCGAAGTCGGTTTTTTCTTACGCGGGTTCGGTCGTAGGATTGCGCAAGCTTCTATATCTGTAAGTGGCGCATCTCCGTCATTGGGCCGGCGAAGCTGAATGACAGCTCTCCACCCACAGCAGCCGAGCCGGCTCGTCGCCTCAACGTCCGCTTTGGAGGCGCAGCGACCATCGGCTGAACGGCTAAGTTGGGCGCGAAGCTCTCGGCGAGTTAGGGCCGAAAGCGGGCGTAAGTGAAAACTCGGAAAAGCGGACATGCCGTCGGATGCACTCCAGGGCGGCAGTCGAGCCATGAGTGATCGATTCCATCATCTCACTTGGCTATCCCGATGACCTAGCGAATGGTTGCGTCGTCGCATCCGAGACTTCGGAGATAAGCGCAGAACATATCCGCCATGGCACCGGCATAGCTGTCGATCTCCTCTGGTGTCCGGGGAACTTCAGAGAACTGCTTGCCCCCCGCGCTCAGCGTCGTGGTAATGAGCCCGATGGCCAGTTCGCGCACCGCTTCCGATGCCTCTGGCAGCGCTTCGCGCATGAAGGCACGCGCCGTCGCCGCGCGACTGCTCGACTGCCTGGCCTCCTCCGCCTCGGGCGCATTCCGGTAGAGCGGTGCCGCGTCATGGAGCGCCACGCGCACCATGGCCTCTTCGCATTCGGAACGGATGAAGGCATGAACCAGCATGCGCAACCGTGCCAGCGCGGTGTGCGAACGTCTTCGAGAATGGCGCGCAGCAAGTCGCCGGTCTGCCGCCATTCGTCGGTCTGCAGCCGGAAGAGGACGGCGGCCTTGTTTGGGAAATATTGGTACAGCGACCCCACGCTGACGCCGGCTTTCTCGGCCACTCTCGCCATGGTGAAGCGCTGCGCCCCCTCTTTCGCCAAAACCTGAACCGCTGCCTCCAGAACCGCCGCGACGAGCCCGGTAGAGCGCCCCTGCTTCGGCTGTTTTCGCGAAGAAATTGAAGGCGTTCGGCGACCGTTCATCGGGCTGGCATGGAATGCGATTAAGAGATCTGACGAATTAGTCGTATTTTCTCTCCGACGCAAGAAGCGCCGATTTGCGCTGGAGATATGAATGACGACCCTGACGACCGACCCCGTTGCCTCCCTATTGGACCGCTTGTTCGCGGAGGCCGAGGCCGCCTCGCCGGCCGCAAACGCCGCACTTGCCGCCCTCCCTGCCGGCGAGCGCGAACGGCTGATGCGAAGCAAGACCGATTATCTTGATTTTTACGCGTGGCTCAAAGATTTGGCGCTCCCCGTCTCGCGCGAGACCGGCAGATTGCTCTACATGCTGGCGCGCGGCAGCGACGCGCGAACGATCGTCGAATACGGAACATCATTCGGCATCTCAACTTTGCATCTCGCCGCGGCCTTGCGCGACAATGGCGGCGGCCGGCTGATCACGACCGAATTCGAGCCTTCCAAGATCGTACGGGCTCAAGAGCATCTCAGCGAAGGTGGACTCCTTGACCTCGTCGAGATCAGGGTGGGAGATGCCTTGCAGACGCTGAGCGCGAACCTGCCCGAAAGCATCGACCTCGTGCTGCTCGACGGCGCCAAGGCGCTTTTTCCGGAAATTCTGAACCTGGTTGAAAACAAGCTGAGGTCAGGCGCCCTGATCGTCGCCGACAATGCCAACGAGAGCCCCGATTATCTCGGGCGCGTACGCAGTTCGGGAAATGGCTATCTTTCCACGGCCTTTGCAGAGGATGTCGAACTCTCGATCCGGATCGCGTGAACTTTCCTTCGTCCTTGGTCGGCTTAAAATGGATCAAGCAATGCCAGAAGACTTCGATATCGCAGATCCCGACTGCAAATTCGCCGCAGGCTTCATGATCCCAGTGATCGACCCGATGCGCTGCGAGGCCAAAGGCCCCTGCGTTCCCGTCTGTCCCTATGATGTGCTCTCAATAGGCACCGTCTCGCGCGAAGAAAAAGCCAAACTCCCGCTGCTGGGCCGCATTAAACTCTTTGTGCATGGCGGCAAGCAGGCCTTCGTTCAAACTCCCGACGCATGCCATGGATGCGGACTTTGCGTGCAAGCCTGTCCTGAGAAGGCGATCAAGCTGCAAAGACGGCGCTAAAGACTGCACCGAGTTCCCGTCTGCTGATGGCTCTCGCCGTCAAACAATACGGCAAACTCTATGACGGCATTGCCAGATTCTCGACGACAGAAGCCGCCGAGGCTGCCTTCGATCGTGGCCGGCATTTTTGGGAAGAATCCACTTATGTCAACCTGTGTCCGTGGACGTGCAACAGCACGCTTCTATGCGGAGCATCGTATCGCTTTTCGCAGGCGTGGTTCATGTCGCAAACTTCGCTCGACGGCCCCCGCGGACTCGCTCACGAGAAGCCTTTGGCTGATGTTCAAGAGATGTCTCTAGGTTTTTGCCAATTACCGATCGCAGCATTTCGCTAGGCTTCTCTGCCAAGCGCAGCAACATGTCAGTTGCTACACTTCGATGAACGGCCTTCGAGAACAAATAGCCTTGCGCGAGGCTGCACCCGAAACTCTTTAGCAGGGACGCCTGATCTTCCGTCTCGACCCCTTCTGCAACAATCCGCATGTCGAGCTTGCGTGCAATGCCAATCAGGCCTTCGACGATTGCGGAGCTCGCATCGTCTGAGCTGAGACTATGGATGAAGGATTTATCAATTTTAATTGTGTCTACCGGCACGCTGAGTAGATGTGTGAGCGAAGCGAAGCCAGTACCGAAGTCATCGAGCGCGATCCGAAGCCCCTTGGCGCGCATCGCGGTGATCGCCCGTGGCACAACATGATCGCGCTGGTTTAAATAGACCGCTTCGTTGACTTCAAGAATGACATGCGCCAAAGGCACGTTTAGTCTCTCGAAGGCGTTTGTTAGCTCGGTGCAAAGCTGACCGCTATGAAAATCGGCTGAGGAGACATTGACGCAGACATGCTGGAATGGGATGCCAAGATCCAGCCACCTGCGGACATCTGAGGCGACGATGTTCAGCATGCGTCGGGTCAGCTGACACGCAATCCGTACATCCGAGGTCGCCTCCTGGAACGCTGCCGCGGGCACGATTTCGCCGTTCTCCTTAAGAAGACGGCATAGAGCCTCGACGCCAACGACGACGCGCGTGTCAAGCCGCACAATGGGTTGATAAAATGCATCGATGCGGTCGGAAGCAAGCGCTTCGGCCACCTCGCGTATTGCTTCGTCACGGCGCATCATGGTGGTGGTTAGATGGCCAGAATATTGGACGAAGCTGCCGCGATTCGTCTCTTTCGCGTGATAGAGGGCAAAATCTGCATTCCGTCGCACGGCTTCGGGTTCAAGGTCTTCGGGCGAAATCGTAGCGACGCCGATCGTCGCGGAAGGCGCCAAAAGGTGGCCATCGCAACTCGTGGGTTGCGCCGTCGCTTGCAAAATCCTGCGAGCCGTGTCCTCAATCACGTCGGCGCTCTGGCCACGAATGAGAACGGCGAATTCGTCGCCCCCCAACCGGAACGCAGCGTGAGGCGCCACGATTTCGGCGATCCGGCCGGCAATCGCCCGCAACAGAGCATCCCCGGCACGATGGCCGAAGGTATCATTGACGATCTTCAGGTTGTCGAGATCTAGAAGGAGCAGCGTCCATGCGCCGGGCTCGTTACAACAAAGAGTCGATAAGATACCATTGAAGCTTCCCCGGTTCGGAAGCTCAGTCAATGCATCGATATAGGTGCGGCGTTCTTGCTCGAGTGTCCGTTCATGACGCTCAAGAGCGATGGCGCATAGATGCACGCAAGTGTCGACGACGGCCTGTTCGGCCTCCGTCGGCCCCCTTTTCTCGCGGTAATAGAAGGCGAATGTGCCGATCACGCGCCCGCGGCTATCGTAGATTGGACTCGACCAGCATGCTCTGAGGCCAAAACTGAGCGCGAGCTCTTTGAACCCGTCCCAACGCGAATCCGTTTCGATGTCAGCCACGGCAACAGAAGTCCGCAAATAGGCTGCGCTGCCACAAGATCCGACCGACGGCCCGATCGCTAGCCCTTCGATGGCAGCCGAATATTCCTCCGGCAAGCTCGGGCCGGAAAGCGGATGCAGAAGGCCCTGACCATCAACCCATAGGATCGAACAGAGTAAGTCCGGGAAGCGTTTTTCGACCTCGACGCACAGCAGATCGGTTGTCGGCTTTAAGGCCCTTCCTTTAGCGATCATCTCCAGGATAATATTTTGAAGCTCAAGCATTGCCGCTCTGTTTAAGCAAAGAATAGAGAGCTCATGAAAAGCAAAAAGAATGAGCTGCAGTTTAATACTTAAATCAAAATCCTAAACAGAGGTTAAAGGCTTTGAGACCGCTGCACGCCGTTTGCCAAAATAAGGGAGGCGTTCGCAGGGCACAAATCGGAATACAGTTCGAGCGGGGGAATTAGCGTTGAATGTAACGGAATGACGATCCCGGTAGTTGGGCGTCCCGATACCTAAAGCCCTGAACCTGCGACACCGCGGGCTAACATTCTAATTGTCAAATGTCTGCTAGCAAGGACACCGAACGGCGGATCAGAACGACCCTGATGGGCGCTCATCCGACTGAACGGGGCCGAAAGCGGCCCGACCGCTTTGGATCATTTGAACGCAGGCGCGGACATTTCAACGCGGGCGCTTCGACCAAAGCGGGGTGCAGCGAACCGCTTCCCGTGTCGCCAGCCTGTATGTCCTGACATTTCCGATGTGTCGCGATCAAAATGCTTTCCACGGTAGCAGTTAGCGATCATTAGGCCGCTGGAACGACTTTGTGCTCAGGGCTTTCTGCGTCAGAAACCGGAAACAGGCTCGGCCACACTTGATTGCGGCCGTTGCGCTTGGCAGCATAAAGCGCGGCGTCTGCATCAGCGACGACGTCTACGGTATGCATGTTGTGATTGGGTTGGGAACATGCGACGCCAAAACTCGCCGTCACCACAGACCCTGCTGCAAGTGCCGGATGAGGAATGGCGGCGCCTTCGACGGCCTGTCGTATGCGCTCGGCGATTCCGATCGCTTTGGGGAGCACGGTGTTTGGAAGTACGACAATGAGTTCCTCTCCGCCGAACCGAAAGGCATGATCTGCTTGGCCGCGCAACTCCGCCTGGACGATGCCGGCAACGCGCTTGAGGCAGAGATCGCCAGCCTGATGGCCTGCCGCGTCGTTAAACAGCTTGAAATGATCGATGTCGAGCAGAACGATCGAGAGCTGGTCAGATAGCTCACCAGCCTGTTCGCATGCCGCCAGGGTTTCCTCGAGAAAGTGGCGGTTGCCAAGTCCCGTAAGTGCGTCGCGGCGGCTTATCCTGTCGAGTTCGAGATTCTGCGCGCGGTCCCTGAGCGACAACACGTAATGCAACCGAAGATCACGCTCCATCGTGTAAGAGGCGACGAGGGCAAAAATCACCGTTGCGCCAAAGACCATGTTGATGGCGACCTGTTGACCAAAGGAATATTCGTAGAAACGGGCCAATGCAAAAACATGCACGGCCAAAAATGCCAGGCATGTCGGGGCCAGATAAGAGAACCTTATTCTCTGCACGACGGTCAGAAAAAGGACGACGAGCGTCATCGATTGATAGAGGGTGCTCTGCGGCGCCTTCCCGCTGACTGCCATGAGATATACGATTGTGCCAGTCGCTATGGCACCCCCACCTATGCACATGATGCTTTCGCGTAGAAAAGCTTTTGGATAGGTGCCGAGGATTGCAGTGAGGAGAAGCGACACGGGCGTGAAAAATGCTATGCGTACCCAAAGCGCTGTCCAAAACAGCTGAGGCGTTGCCCACCAATCGGCGAAGGCGAAAAGATCATATATGATGATCCCGATATAGGCGCGCACGACCAGCTCGCGACACCTTTGTGGGCCAGTATCGCGCTCGAATATCGCTTCTAGTTTCGGCGGAAATCTCAGTAACCAATTTTTGGCACTGATGGCCTCATGGACGGCTTTGAGATCAAGGCCCGTCGGCGAAATTTCTTCCGCGTTTCCTGCCATGCGGCAACCTGTCCGTTTTTTTCCGAAGAGACGCGCGAGATTAGCTTGCAAAGTTTAATAAGCGATCTTTTCCGGTTTCAGATTATTGCCCTTACGTCATAGCGATATATCAATTCGCCGCGATTTTCAGGCATCGTTTTCGGGAGAAGATCAAGCGCGCTCTAAGTATTGGCGCGCGTTATGTGCCGATGCAGGGCTAGAAGCCGCGTGACAAAACAGACGCTGGCACTATGACAACCGCAGTATCCCGCAGAGTATTCAAATTGTGCTCTGTTGCGCCTCACAATTCGAAATGCGCCAGCACCGGCACATGATCGGACGGTCGCTCCCAGCCGCGGCCGTCGCGGATGATCTGCATGCCGGCAAGATGCGGGCCGAGGCTTTCGCTGACCCAGATATGATCGAGCCTGCGGCCGCGATCGGAGGCGGCCCAATCTTGGGCGCGATAGCTCCACCAAGTGAAAACCTTCTCTTCCTTCGGCACATGATGGCGGATCGCATCGATCCAGGGGCCGGCGGTAAAGACGCTGCCGAGCTTTTCAACTTCGATCGGCGTGTGGCTTACGACTTTGAGAAGCGCCTTGTGATTCCAGACATCGGTTTCGAGCGGCGCGATATTGAGATCGCCGACGAGGATCGCATCAGCTCCGGCGATTTTGTCGGCTTTTATCCACTCCGCCATCTCGTCCAGGAAGGCGAGCTTGTGCTTGAATTTCGGATTGATCTCGGGGTCCGGCTCGTCGCCGCCGGCCGGCACATAGAAATTATGCAGATGCACGGGCCGATGCGCCACGGGATGAAACTCGGCGCAGATGTGGCGCGCATCGCCCATGGTGCAGAAGTCACGCTTCGTCGTGTTGACGAAGGGAATCTTCGAGACGATGGCAACCCCGTGATAGCCCTTCTGGCCGCTAATCGCGAGATGCTCATAGCCGGCCTTGCGAAACTCGCCTGAGGGAAATTCGCTGTCCCGGCATTTCGTTTCCTGCAGGCAGAGCACGTCGGGCGCGTGCTCGCGCAGGAAGCGGGTCACGAGATCGATCCGCAGGCGGACCGAATTGATGTTCCAGGTCGCAACGGTCAGGCGCAAAGCGCAGCCTCTCCAGTTCCAAATCTCCAGCGTCTCTCGGCAAGCCGCTTCGGCAGAGCCGCGATTCACCATTTATGCCTCACAAGTGCAAGGCAATTCGCTCGCCAAATCGTGCCTTAAGGCGCGCGCGAGGCCGAAGATTTGAGGGGATGGAAGAGGTTGCTGCGGGCTTTCAGCTTAGATTCGAGGCGATGATATTGAATTTCGTCGCGATCCGGGTCCCGAGTGTCCGGACACTCGAAATGATGACGACAGCGATCAGCCCATATTCGATGGCGGTAGCCCCGGATTCGTCCGTGGCGAAACGCATGACAGTCTTCATGACCTGCCCCCAATTTGGCGGTGTATGCGTCTGGTCATCATGACCGGACCTGTCGGATATAGATCGGGGCGGCTTATGAACTTCTTAAAGCGGGTGCTGCAGCGAATCTGAAAGTCCGTTAACGCGCGGGCGTCCATGCCGCGGTCTAATCTTATGGTTTCGAGATGATTTCGCGGCAGAAGCTGTTCCGCGTGAGACTTGGGAAAGTCTCTTTGTGGCGCAAGGGATGAAGAATCCGACGCCCCGTGCCCAAATGCTCGACGGTTTCAATGAAGGCTGGATCGCGTTCGAGGGCACGCATGAGCTTGCAATCGGCACGACGGATTTGGGCACAGTGTTGGTGGATCTCATTGCCGCCGCGGCCTAGAATTGGGCTATTTGGCGCCGTGGCTTGCCGCCGCCGCGCCGGATATTCATATGGAGGCCAAGACAGTCTATGATTGTGCGAAATTCGCGCACCCGACGGTTCAGGCCTCATGCACACCCATTCGCTCGAACGCTACCGACATAGCCACGATTTCCTCGGCGCTGATCATGAGCGCAATGAACGGCGCAGCTGGATGGTAATCGGGCTCTGCGCCATCATGATGGTGGCGGAGATCGCCGGCGGCCTCATCTTTGGCTCCATGGCGCTGATCGCCGACGGCCTGCATATGTCGACCCATGCGGGCGCTTTTCTCATTACCGCGCTCGCCTATAGTTTCGCGTGGCGCCATCGCACGGACGAGCGATTTTGCTTCGGCACCGGCAAATTCGGCGATCTCGCCGCTTTCACCTCGGCGATCATTCTCGCGATCATCGCGCTCTTGATTGGCTACGAAAGCATTACCCGCATCTTGCAGCCGGTGCCGATCGCCTTCAATGAAGCGATTCCGATCGCGATCGTCGGCCTCGCGGTCAATCTGATCAGCGCGTTGCTGCTGCGGCACGATCACGGGCATGGCGACCACGATCATGGCGAGAATTATGGCCATGATCACGGCCCCGTCCACGCGCATCATCACGACCATTCATACGACCATTCTCATGGCCACGCGCATGATGATGGCCATGCGCATGGCGTTGCCGACGAAGACCTCAATCTCCGGGCCGCCTATGTGCATGTGCTTGCCGATGCGGCCGTCTCGGTGCTTGCGGTCGTCGGCCTCGTTGTCGGACGTCAGTTCGGCATTCTGTGGCTCGACCCGATCATGGGGCTCATCGGCACTGGCGTGATCGCTTCGTGGTCGATCGGCCTGTTGCGCAGCGCCGGCGCCGTTCTGCTTGATCTGCGCGCGGATCCCATGCTCGCCGCCGCCATTCGCGCCCGCCTCGAGGTCGATGACGATCTCGTCTCCGATCTGCATCTATGGCGGCTCGGCCCCGGCCATGCCGGCGTCGTCGCAACCATCGTCACCTGCGCGCCGCAGCCGCCGGCCTTCTACAAGGCGCGGCTCAAGGGTCTCACCGGCCTTAGCCATGTGACCGTCGAAGTGGTCCCTTGCCCAGAGCATTGAGCGCGACGCATCAGCGGTGCGGCCTCATGCAACGGTCGCGATCGCACGGCCGAAAATTTCACCTGGACCATTCGCGCCGATAAGCTCTGCATCACAAGCCCAAAAAACTCTCGCGAAAATTGCACCAGTTTCGAGGTCGCGAATGACGATGCGCTGGTGAAGATCGGCGCCGACATCGTCGCGAAAGGCATCTTGCTTCGGGGTAACCACTTAAATCCGTAAAATTCAAAAAGCCTGTTTGGGATGCGCTCATGCAATCATTATTCAATTTGATTGCGCGCACCGGCGGGCAGTAGGACCTTTTGGCGCATCGGCCGTCCTTCCGAGATCGCGCTTGATGCAAATCAACGTGGCCTTCGCCAAAACGTATAAGAAAGAAAGCGAAGGGCTGGCGAACCATCGCTCGCCAGCTGTGACGAGACGCCCACGCGGGCCTTTTCATGTCTGAGGTCTGCGAGGTTAAGCGCTTCTATTCTTTGGATAGCGCGTCGAAGGCTTGGCGAAATCCTTTGAACGACATCGGGATGGTGACGTCGTGGCCGCCGGCATCCTTGAACATCATCTTGCCAGCGCCATCAGTCGCGCGGATTTTCTGGAATAGATCGTCCTTGAGCTCGATCTCGGCGAAGCAGCCGAGTGGCGCGCATTTGTCGAAGGGTGCCGCAAGAGTGACGTCGTTCTTATCCGACTGAATGTGCAAGGGCGCGGCCAGCGAAACATTGACCGGCACTTGAATCGTCAGCCTGTTCGGATGGCCTTTGACGGGATGCTCGACCGTGATCCGTGAAAACGGAAGGTTCTTGCCCTGGACCTGGGTCACTTGATCGATGCTGCAGACCTTCTGCGCCGGCGCTGGATCCGCTTTGATGGTGCATTGCAGAATCCAATCCTGATAGGTCGCCGTCGTGCTCTGCTGCGCTTTGACGTTTGATGCGCCGATGAGGGCTGAAAGGAGGGCGAGGGACAGGGATTGCAGGCTGGAAGTCCGCATGGTGGTCAATCGCTCTTGTTCAGGTGATTTGGGAGGAACCGACTTGCCGTAACGTGAGGTCGTCTAAGCGGCGCACGCTTAGAACCTCTGGCAGGCGGCGCCAAGCGCCAAGTCTGGCCCTGCCTTACCGGCCCAGGACAAGTTTCCGTGACCGGCCGCGGCACAATGGCCTGCGGCGGATCGTGTCCGAAAAATGTCAGAAAAGTGTTAAGCATTACCTTTAGTAAGCTCGCCACGTTAACGTGAGCTTATCTATAGTAACTTCGCCACGTTGATACGTATCGTCAGCAGTGGTGTTCGAAGTGGTTGTTTTTTCAAAGGTTGTTCGGCCTCTTTCCGGCCGGTCCAAGGCTGATCGGCTTCTATATGCCGCCCTCCTTTCACCCGCCATCTTGCTCGCAGCCGCGGGAACGCCAGCGAAAGCTGGACAATTATCGCTGAGCGCTTTCCAAGCCTATAGCGCGGCGAATGCCAGCAGCATCGTGGCTGGGCCCTTCGCGCTCTATTCCGTTTCGGTCGACAGCATAGCGCCGACGCAGATGAACGAAGGCTTCACGGAGGTCGGCAAGAAGACAGCCGGCTTCGATCTGCTGATGTCGTCGAAGCTGCAAGCCAATCTGCTGACGGATATCGAGCCGGTCGTCATCGGCCCGGGTGGACAGCTCTATCTGACCGACGGGCACCACACTTTCACTGCCCTCTTGGATTCGGTCTATGGCTCGTCCAATCCGACTGTCTACGTCAATGTCATCGCCAATTATTCAAATCTGACGACGGCGCAATTCTTCGCGCTGATGCAGTCGCAGAATCTGCTGCTGCCTTTGAATGATGGCGTCGCGCAAACCGTCAATGATTCGACTGGCGCGCCGATCCCGACAAGTCTGACCGGGCTCACGAGCGACGTCTATCGCGGTCTCGAATACAGCATTTTAAAGAACAAGAGCTCGAAGCTCTTCACGACGACGAACAATATCACCGGAGCGGTCGGCTCTTCGACGCCCGGTCTCGACAAGATGACGGGCTTCTATTCGGACTTTTTCGAAGCGGCAGCCTATCGAAACGCCAATGGCGGCCTTGGCCTTCCCTTCCTGTCGCCGGGCGACATCGCCATTGCCACCGCTTGGAATCTCAATCCAAACAGCAAGACAAGTCTGCCGAATGTTTCGGGCACGGTGACGGCCGCGCAACTGCCGGGTTTCATCCTCAATCAGAATATCGTCAACAGCGGCAACATCAGCAACGCCACTCTGGCGAATGGCGCTATCGATGGCTATGGCACCTTCACCGGCATTACCGAGATCAATGCAGGAACCGCGTCGAACCCGATCTACATCGGCACGCCCAATGTCGGCTTCATCATGCAGCTCGGCAATGACAAGGGCTTCACGGTCACGCTCGACGGGGCCAACAGCTATACCGGCGGCACGTCCATCCTTGCCGGCGATCTGATCATCCAGAGCGATGCTTCGCTCGGCGCGGCACCGCTTTCGAATTCCGCCTTCACCTCGCTTCTCACTTTCGATTCAAATGGCACGCCGACCAATGTGAAGGCGGCGGTTCAGGCTGCGAACGGCATTGTCTTCAACAGCCTGACCGAAGGCAATGGCACGCTGACGATCGGAACGAGCACCGGCGGGACATTCGCGACGAGTCGGCCGATCGCCGTCGCCGGCGAGGCCGCGACGATCAATGTCAACGGCAATACGGTCACGCTGAACGGGCAGATCTTGTCGCTTGGCACCAACGGCACAGGGATCGGCAATGCGACGGGCTTTTCGGATCTGACGATCGACGATCTCAGCACGCCGGACAATGGCAAGCTGATCCTTTCGACCGCGAGTCCATATTTTTACGGCAACATCATCATCGGCAATACCGGCAAGCCGACCGTCGAGGTGATGAGCGATGCGGCGATGGGCAATACGACCGGGCCGTCCTATGCGATCGGCCAGATCGTGCTGAACGGCGGCACGTTCCAGGCGGGTGCGTCCTTCAGTTCGGTGCGCGGCTTCTCGATCCAAAGCAAGAGCACCTTCGATACGAACAGTTTCACGACCACTTTCGCCGGCGCTTTGTCGGATATTCAGCGCAATCTGACGATCACCAATACCGGCACGGGTGCAGGCGCCGTCTCCTTTGGCTCGTTCCAGATCGGCAGCGCGCTGGAATTGACTGTCAGCAAAGGCACAGGCACGTCCACCAGCGTGACATTCACCAATGGCATTCAGCAGACGGCGACGAGCGATCAGCTTTTGCTGAAGCCGAACAGTGGCTCCTTCGGCACCACCGAGACGGTCTTCACTGGATCGGGCAGCACACCAACACTTAATAACGGCATCGTCGCACCATGGCTCATCATCGACAGCGGCGCGGCCAACAATCCGTATGATTTCGCTACCTATAGCAGCACAAATGGCTTCACGGCCTTCTCGTCTTACGCGACGAGCATCACCGCTGCGACGGGCACGAGCGTCGTGAAGCAATCGGCGAGCGCCACTCTCACCGGCAATATTCAGGCCTATGCGCTCGATATCCAAAAAGGCTTCAATGTCACCGTCGGCTCCGGCCATACTTTAACGCTCGGCGACGGCACGACCGCGGGCCTCATATTGAACGGAGGTTCGGGCTCCGGCCTGACCGGCGGCACGTTGGCCTTCGGAACGGCCGCCGCCTATGTCTCGATCAACGGCAGCAGCACCATCTCGTCGCAGATCACCGGCTCCGGCGGCATCAATATGGATGGCACCGGCACTCTGACGCTGAGCACGGCAAGCACCGAGACGGGGCTCGTTACCGTCAATTCCGGCACGCTGAGCCTGACCACGGCCAATGTGTTCTCCGCGAGCACGCAAGGCGTCCTACTGCAAGATACGAAGAACCTTGCGACGGCCAATCTGACGATCAGCGCGAACAATCAATTCGCGGCCTTGAACAGCGCCGGCAACAACAGCACGGTGACGATCAGCAGCGGCGCGATCCTGACGATCGGCGACAGCAATAATCTGTCGTCGACTCTGTCGAGCACCATCAACGATACGACGGCGACATTGGGCGCCATTACCAAAAATGGCACGGGTCTTCTCGATCTGTCCGGTGCGACCATCACTCTTGCGGCGGGCAGCTCGATCATCGCCAATGCCGGCCAGCTGCGCGTCGCGACAGGCGCCTTGAAGAATACGGCGGTCGTCGGCAGCGCGCCAAACTTCACACTGGCGAATGGCGCCGACCTACAATTCGCGCAAAGCGGCGGCGGCCAATATGCCGGCACGATTTCCGGCAACGGCACGCTGCATCTGATCGGCGGCACGCTGCAGCTTCTCGGCACCAACAATTCCTATACGGGCGGCACGATCGTCGAGACGGGTTCGACGCTCGATATCACCACCGCCAATCTGCCGGCGGCGAATCCTAACATCACCAATGCCGGCGGCATTGTGGTTTTCGATCAGGCGACGACCGGAACCTATTCCGGCGTTATCAGCGATGGCTATGAGATGGGAACCGGCCCACTCTTGTCGGGCACGCTGATCAAGGACGACAGCACCGGCGCCAATAGCGGCAATGTCATCCTTGCGCAGGCGCAGACCTACACCGGCCCGACCTTCATCGAAGCGGGCACGCTGACCCTCAGCGCCACCGATGCGATTGCGACCAGCAGCGGCGTCGATCTCGGCCGTGTCGGCGGCGGTGCGATCGCGAGCCTCGTGCTCGGTGCCAACAATACGATCCAGGCGCTGACCGATGAAACCAACAACACGACGTCGGTGCAGATCGGTTCTTATACGCTGACGATCAATACGAATTCGAGCATCTATGCGAGCTATAGCGGGTCGATCACGGGCACGGGCTCGCTGGTGAAGGCAGGCGCGGGCGGCGAATCCTTCAGCGGATTGCTGAATGTCGGCACGGCGACAATCAATGGCGGCCTGCTCGATCTAGCCTCGGGCGGCACGCTGACTGCGTCGACGGCGACCAATGTGAACGCGGGCGTGTTGGAACTCGATCCCGGCTCCTCCTATACCAGCCCCACCGTCAATGTCGGTGCCAATGGTGTCTTCTACGCCGCCGGCGGTTCGCTATCGCTTGGCTCATCCACATTCAACAATGCCGGCATATTGGATTTGAATGCCGGCACGGGCACCAATGTGCTCACCATCGGCACCTATGTGGGGGCGCCGGGCAGCCAGCTGCAGGTCGGCGCCAATCTCGGTGCGGGCACGTCCGATCAGCTCGTCGTCAATAATGCGAGCGGCAGCACGAAGATCGTCGTCAACGATCTCGCGTCGAACAAGCCGGGCGTCTACAATCCGACCGGCATTTCTGTTGTCGTATCAGCCACTGCGATGGATCCTTCGACATTCACGCTGTCGGGCGGTCCGATCCAGAAGGGCCTCTTCCAATATGATCTCGCCTATAATCCGGATCCGGCCTTCGTGCTGGTAGGCGTGCCGACGGCGGACGCCTATCGCCTCGCTTCCGTGCCGACGGCGACGCAACGGATCTGGTTCGATACGCTCGGCGTCTATTTGGATCGACAAGCCGATTTGCGCGACATGCAGGCTGCCGGCGCGCTCGGCCGTGCGTCGCGGTCTGTCAGCAGCGATCCTTACGGCGCGCCGGTGACGCCGGCCCTTTGGGCCCGCGCCGTCGGCGAGTGGGCGAACCGGACGCAATCGCAAAACTATTCCGTCTATAATAATAGCTACACGTTCAACACGAGCTACACGCAAGACACCGGCGCCTTTTACGGCGGTGTCGATGGCGGCAGAGGCGGCGTGTTGAGCGCCGACGATACTTTGTTGATCGGCGTGACCGGCGGCTATGTCTATTCCAAGCAAGCCTTCCAGGGCTCGACCACCATTGCGAGCTATCAAGGCGGCTCCGTCGGTGTGAACGCGACCTATATCAACCACAACTTCTTCATCGATGCGGTGATGAAGGCGGACTTCCTCGGCCTCACCTATTCCGCGCCCGCTCTCGCCTCGGTCGGCAACAGCCTGTCGACTTCGGGCGTCCAAAACTATGGCGGCATTCTCGACGGCGGCTATCGCTTCACCATCTATGGCAAGAGCTTCGTCGAGCCTCTGGTGAGCTTGGGCTATATGTCCACGCATGTCGGCGGCCTGTCGCTCGGCGGCACGCAAGTCGCCTTTGGCAATAGTGACAATCTGCGCGGCCGTCTCGGCTTGCGCGGCGGCACGATGCTCTTCGAAACGGAAGATTATCGGATCGAAGGCTCGGCGACGGCAAGCTATTGGCAGCGCTTGACGGGCGGTGCCGCGGCGACGCTCAACAGCGGGGTCGGCGCACCTTTGCTGACGATCGCGGATACGCAGGTGACGAGCTATGGCGAGGTCGGTCTCGGGCTGAATCTCTTCAGCAACAAGACGGGCTGGTCGGGCTTCGTGAAGACCGACTTCCAACTTTCGTCAGATTATAATGCCGGATCTGTGAAGGGCGGCGTGCGCTACGACTTCTAGCGCCGCCTTGACTCGTAGCGGGTGGTCACAGTGGTCGCGCCGGCCTGACCGGCGTTTTCAATGTTCAACCGATCCGAAGCCCGAAGCTCCGGCCGCTGATTAGGGCGTGATCGCTAGGCCTATGCGCCTATTTCTCGTCGATCTGCGCGAAGAGGGCCGCGCCGGCCTCTGTCTTCTTCGCCGGCTTGGCGATTGGCAGGCTGCGGCCAAGCAATGCCGGTGCGCCGTCACTGAACATGGTTTCGATGGCCTCGACGCAAAGCAGAACCTTGTGATCGGTCAAGCGGTAATAGATCTGCTTCGATTCGCGCCGGGTTTTCACAAGGTCCGCGCGGCGCAGCTCGGCGAGCTGCTGGCTGAGCGCCGGCTGGCCGATGCCGGTCATCTCTTCGATTTCGCCGACGGAATGCTCGCCCTCGCGCAGCGTCGCGAGGATCATGAGCCTTTGGCCTTGGCCGAAAACCTTGACCCGCTCGGCAATGCGGTCGGCTGCGTCGCGGTCGCTATATAGCGGCATCGTCATTGTCTTTTTTGCTGCGATAGAACCAAGAGCGGCCTGTCACCTCGGACTGGTTCTGGACCGGCGGCAGCAGCACATCGCCGCCCGGCCGCCATCCTTCCGGCAGTAAAACGTCTCCCGCTTCGGCGCGCCGGAGCGCCGCCAGAAGCCGGAGCAGCTCGTCCACCGAGCGCCCGACATTCATAGGGTACCAAGTCATCGCGCGGATGATTCCAGTCGGATCAATAAAAAAGCTCGCACGCACGGTTGCTGTATCGGCCGCGCCCTCATCGAGCATGCCATAGGCTTTGGCGACGGCCATCGAGGGATCTTCCACGATCGCAAAGGGGATCTTGACCTTGAACTCGCTCTCGATCGCCTTCGCCCAGGCGAGATGCGCATAAAGACTGTCGATCGACAGAGCGAGCAGCCGGCAATCGAGGCGGGCGAAAGCATCGGCGGCACGCGCCAGCGCGATGAATTCGCTGGTGCAGACGGGCGTGAAATCCGCCGGATGTGAAAACAGCAAAAGCCAATGGCCGCGGAAGTCGTCGAGCGCGACGGGCCCTTGCGTCGAACGGGCGCGGAAGGCGGGCGCTTCATCGCCTAACCGCAGTGCCCGGACGGGTTGAATCGGTTCGTCAGTCATTGAAAACCCTGGCCATAAATGGCGGCTTGACGCAACTTGATTACTTAATTACATATATAATGTAACTGAATGGAGGTGGCTATGCAAGATGCTGCATTGGAACACGCTGCCGCTGTGATCCGCGCCGCGGGACAAGGCGCAAGGCCGGTCATCAAAACCTTCTTCGACGTGTCGACGAATACAGCGACGCATGTCGTCCATGATCCGCGCACGCGGACTGCTGCGATCATCGATTCGGTGCTCGATTTCGATGCCGCCGCGGGACGCACCCGTCATACATCGGCCGATGCGATCGCCGATTACGCTCGGGCTGAAGGGCTGAGCGTCGCCTGGCATCTCGAGACCCACGCCCATGCCGATCATTTGTCGGTCGCGCCCTATCTTCAGGAAAAGCTCGGCGGCGCACTTGCGATCGGCGCGGAGATCGTCCGGGTCCAGGCGGTGTTCGGGAAAATCTTCAATGCCGGCACCGAATTCGCGCGCGACGGCTCGCAATTCGACCAGCTCTTGAAAGATGGCGATCGGCTACCGCTCGGCGATCTCGCGGTGATCGCGCTCCATGTCCCTGGCCATACGCCCGCCGACCTCGCCTATGTGATCGGCGATGCCGCTTTCGTCGGCGATACGCTGTTCATGCCGGATTATGGCACGGCGCGCGCCGACTTTCCGGGGGGCGATGCGCGGCAGCTCTATCGCTCGATCCGCAGGCTTTTGAGCTTGCCCGCCGAAACGCGGCTCTTCTTGTGTCACGATTACAAGGCACCTGGCCGCGATCGCTATGTGTGGGAAACGACCGTCGGTGCCGAGCGCGCCGCCAATGTGCATGTCCATGACGGCATCAGCGAAGACGCATTCGTCGCGATGCGCGTGGCGCGCGACGCGACGCTCAGCATGCCGCAGCTCATCCTGCCATCCGTGCAAGTGAATATGCGCGCTGGGCATCTTCCCGAGCCTGAGCCGAACGGCACCCGCTATTTGAAAATCCCGCTGGACGTGGTCTGACGCCGCATCGATCTCGGTCGTCAGTCAAGAACCCTTGGGAAGGCGTTTTGATGCCAAGCTTTTCACGCAGGTTGGTCGACGGCGAACAGCCGTCGCGCCTGTCCTGGCTGTTGAAGGAAAAAATGCTACCTTGGATCTATTGGAACGCCATGCTCGAGGGGCGCGAATGGCTGGCGGCGCCTCTATCGCTGCGGGATATGCATCTTGGCAACTGATCTGATCGGTCTGCTTCTCGGCGTCGTCATTGGCTTCATTCTAGCGATGACGGGATCCGGCGGCGGCATCATGGCCGTGCCGCTGCTTGTCTTCGGACTGCATCTGACGATGAAGGAAGCCGCGCCCGTCGGCTTGATCGCCGTCGGCCTCTCGGCCTTCACCGGCGCGACTCTGGGTCTGCGCGAAAAAGTCGTGCGCTATCGGGCGGCGCTGGTGATCGGACTCGTCGGCATGGCGTTCGCGCCCGTCGGTGTCTTCCTGGCGCAACGTATCCCGAATGCGCCGCTGATGATCGGCTTCTCGGGCATATTGGCCTATACGGCGTGGCGGATGTTTCGCAATTCGCTCATCGTCGAACAGGCGATGCGCACAGGCGCCGTTCCGCCGCTTCACCAGGGCGCGGTCAAGGAATTCGCCTGCCAGACCGCGCCGGACTCCCCGCGCTTGAGCTGGACGATGCCTTGCGCGCAAGCGCTCGCCGCGACCGGCATGGTCTCTGGCCTTTTGAGCGGGATGCTGGGCGCCGGCGGCGGATTTGTGATCGTTCCGGCCCTGTCGCATTTCACCAATCTGCCGACGCGCAGCATTTTCGCGACGTCGCTCGCCGTAATCAGCCTCGTCTCGGTCAGCGGTGTCGCTTCAGCGTCTCTCGGCGGCAGCGTCAACTGGATGGTCGCGGCGCCCTTCGGTCTCGGCGCGGTCGTCGCTCTCTTGGTCGGACGCGTTGTGACCAAGCGGCTGAAAAGCGCGCATTTGATGCAGGCTTTTTCGGTGGTCGCGAGCATCGTCGCCGTGATGCTCTTTGCCAAAGGCTTTGGCTGGATGCGCTAACCTAAACGGCTAGTATTGGCGGAGAGGGGGGGATTCGAACCCCCGATAGGCTTGCACCTATGCCGCATTTCGAGTGCGGTGCATTCAACCGCTCTGCCACCTCTCCAGGCCGGCGTTCTGCCGCGTTTACAGGGCAGATTGGGCTGGCGGCAGATAGCATGCGCCCCAGCCGGTTACAAGGCGTTGGCCTGGGGATGAGGGGCTTAATCCTCGCCTTCGGAGAACAGGCCGAATTGCGGTGGCTCGGTCAATGGCCCGCTCTTCGGCGGCTCCAGGCCCAAATGCCGAAAGGCATTGGCGGTCAACACGCGGCCGCGCGGCGTGCGCTGCAAAAATCCCTGCTGGATCAAATAGGGCTCGATGATGTCCTCGATCGCATCGCGTGGCTCGGAGAGCGCCGCAGCGAGCGTATCGATGCCGACTGGGCCGCCGCCGAAGGAATTGGCGATGGCGCCGAGATAGCGCCGGTCCATCTGATCGAGGCCGGACGGATCGACATCGAGAAGCCGCAATGCGCGGTCGGCGATGGCGCGGGTGACTTCCGCGCTCGCCGCATCGCCCTGCGCAAATTGGATCTGGGCGAAATCGCGGACGCGGCGCAAAAGCCGGCCGGCGATGCGCGGGGTGCCGCGCGAGCGCTTGGCGACTTCATTGGCGCCGTCGGCGCTGATCTTCATATTGAGCGCGCGGGCGGCACGGCGCACGATCTGCTCGAGCTCGCCGACGCTGTAGAAATCGAGCCGGACCGGAATGCCGAAACGATCACGCAGCGGCGTCGTCAAAAGCCCGGCGCGGGTCGTAGCGCCGATCAGCGTGAATTTCGCCAGATCGATCTTCACCGAACGGGCGCCGGGGCCCTCGCCGATCATCAGATCGAGCTGAAAGTCCTCCATTGCCGGATAGAGAATCTCTTCGACCGCCGGATTGAGGCGATGGATCTCGTCGATGAAGAGAACGTCGCGCTCCTCGAGCCCGGTCAATTGCGCGGCGAGATCGCCGGCCTTGGCGATGACAGGCCCCGAGGTCGAGCGAAAATTGACGCCGAGTTCGCGCGCGACGATCTGCGCCAGCGTCGTCTTGCCGAGACCCGGCGGGCCGACGAAGAGCACGTGATCGAGCGCTTCGCGCCGCGCTTTCGCCGCCTCGATGAAAATCTTCAGATTGGCGCGCGCGGCTTCCTGTCCGGTGAAGTCGGACAGCGCCAGCGGCCGCAGCGAAACATCGGCCTGCGAGGCATCCGAGTCGTCTTCCCGGCTTTCCGGCGAGACAAGGCGGCGGGGCGGCGAGATCACGACGGGCGAGACTTTCCGATCTGGCGGAGTTTGCGGCACAGCTAGCGGCGGCGAATCGCGGAGGCCGAGCTCAGCAGAAGCATAACACTCAATCACTGCGAAGCCGCTCGCATTCGACGCATAGATCCTTTCGAGCGCAAACCGCTCCCGCTTGCGCTCGAAAACGGCCCGACCGCCAATGCTTTTCATAGAGGAAGACGCGCCTAATGCGGTATGGGAAATATATATTGCAAGCTAACTAATAATATGCAATCTATCAAGTCATGAGCACAGATAACACATTTGATGCGCGGGTCTTCGCCTCGGCGTTGCAGCTGGTTGCGCGCGCGTGGCGGGCGAAGAATGACGCCGCGCTCGCGGAGCTGCGGATGTCCACGGCGCTGGCCTATCCGATCATGGCTATTCACCGCCTCGGCGGCGGCGTTCGGCAGAGCGCTGTCGCTAGTGCGCTCGGGATCGAGGGGCCGTCGCTGGTCCGTTCGCTCGACGCGCTCAGCAGCGCCGGACTGCTGGAACGCCACGATGATCCCTCCGACCGGCGTGCCAAGACGCTGCATCTGACGCCCGAAGGCGAGCGCCTCGCCCGGCGCATTGAAATCCTCGTCGCGCAGACGCGCAAAGAGCTGCTTGACGCAATCCCGCAGGCGGATCTGGCGGCTGCGACTCGTGCGTTGCAATCGATCGCCAAAGCGGCCGGCATCAGCCTGATGGCGCCGATCGCTCTGGCTGATGCCGATCAGGACGCGGCCGAATGACCGAGTCGCGCTATGTGCCGAGCCTTGATGGATGGCTGTTCGCGGTGAAGTCCTTCGCCGCCGCTATGTTGGCTTTCTACATCGCGCTCGCCCTTGGTCTCGATCGTCCCTATTGGGCGATAGCGACGGTCTATATCGTGGCAAATCCGCTCAGCGGGGCGCTGCGGTCGAAGGCTGTCTATCGAATGCTGGGCACGCTCATCGGTGCGGCGGCGACAGTCGCGCTGGTGCCAAATTTGGTGAATGCGCCGGAGCTCTTGAGTCTCGCGCTTGCGCTTTGGGTCGGTGGTTGCCTCTATTTGTCGGTCCTCGATCGCACGCCGCGCAGCTACACGTTCATGCTCGCAGGTTACACGGCCGCTCTGATCGGATTCCCCGTCGTCACCACGCCGGACGCCGTATGGGACATCGCCGTTGCCCGGGTCGAGGAGATTGCGCTCGGCATCGCCTGCATCACCATCATTGGCACTGTTGTGCTGCCGCGCCCTGTCGGGCCGGTGCTGCGCGCGCGCTTCGTCGCCTGGCGCCAGCACGCGGATCGGCTGGCGGAGGATGCGATCGCGCCCGCTGACGTGGGCGAGACGGAGATCGGGCGTGCGCGCTTGCGTCTCGCCGCCGATGCCATCGAGATCCGCTCTCTGACGACCTATCTCGCCTATGACCCCTCGCGGCAGCGAGATGTGACGCAGCAAGTGGCCGCGTTGGCGCATCGGATGGTCATCCTGCTGCCGGTGCTCGCGGCGCTCCGCGATCGGTTGGCTGATTTGCGCGCCACTGGCGGCATGGCTCCTGGTCTCGAGGCTTTGCTCGCGCAAACGCGGCACTGGATTGCGACGAGCGCGGCTGCCGACACGGCGCCGACGGAGGTGGCGTTTCTGCGAACCGAGATCGCGCGGCTTCAGGATGAGGCCGACACAGAGTCTGGCTGGAGCAGCATGCTGCTAAGCACTGCGCTGATGCGGCTGCGCGAATTGGTCGATCTGCGCCAAGATTGTCTGGTGCTGAGGCACGATATCATCGCCGGAAAAGGCCGTCGGATCACGCAGCAACTGGCGATCCGTCTGCCGGATGGCGCGCCGATGCACCGCGACTATGAGATGGCAGGAATGCGGGCCGTGGCAATGGCCCTGGCCCTTGTGGTCAGCTGTGCATTCTGGATTGCGACAGCATGGCCGGAGGGCAGTCAGGCAGCGGCGCTGGCGGCGGTCGCCTGCTGCTTCACGGCGGCGCGGGACGATCCGGTCCCTTCGATCAAGGGGTTGTTGATTGCCGTTGCCGTGTCGGCCGTGTTCACTGCCATCGGTCAGTTTGCCATCCTGCCGCAGGCGAGCAATTTGGAGATGCTGACCCTTGCGATGGCGGCGTTCTTCGTACCGGCCGGGGTGCTGGCCGTCATACCGGCCACCCAGAAGCTCGCAGGGATCCCGATCTTCACCGCCGTGCTGCTCGCTCTCGAAGAGAGTTACAGCGCGGACTTCGCCGCCTGGGCCAACGGCACTGGCGCGGCATTGTTCGGCGTCGCAGTGGCAGCGGTGGTGTCGGCGTTATTGCTTCCCTATGGGGCGGAGTGGAGTGCGCGGCATCGGCTGCGCGCTGGCTGGACCGATCTTGCCGCTGCCGCGCGAAGCGTTAAGCCGCAAGAGCGGCTGCGGCTCCTCGGAGTCTTTCTCGATCGAATGGGACTCTTGGCGCCGCGGATGGCGCTGGTCGCGCCGAATGACCAGACGACGGAGGTCGCGGCGATGACCGACATGCGGGTCGGCATCAATCTGGTGGATCTGAACGCCCGGCGTTCCGAGATGCGCCCGGCGCTCGAAGCGCTGGTCGTAGCCGTGCTGAATGGAGCCGCGGCGCATTTCGCCAATCGCGCCACGCGCGGTGCCGCGGTACCGCCGCCGGAAACGCTATTGCACGCCATCGACCGCACATTGGATGCGGTATCGGAAGCGCCATCCGGCGCCCGGCGAGACATTGTGCTCGCATTGGTTGGATTGCGCCGCAACCTCTTCCCCGACGCTCCAGACTACCAGCGGCCGGCGCCAGCGGACTCACAGCCGCCGGATCCGGCTTATCAAGGGAATGCCGCATGATTGGGGAAATCGACCTCTACGGCGTGTTCGTGCCGACCCTGCTGGTCTACGGCGTGGTGGCGCTGGTTGTGTTCAGCCTGCTGCGCCGCGTGCTCACGCGGATCGGGGCCTATCGATGGGTCTGGCACGGGCCGCTCGTCGACCTGTGCCTATTCGTCATCATTTTGGCGGCGACCGCCGCCGTTCTTCCAAGGTGGATGTCATGAAGCAATCGCTGTGGGCGTTTGTGCGCGCGCTTTTTCGCGTCGTGCTGACGTTGATGATCGTCGCGGCGGCCGCTGTCGCCGGACGACAGCTGTGGATCTATTACATGGAGGCGCCGTGGACCCGCGACGGGCGCGTGCGCGCCGACGTCGTCACGGTCGCCCCCGATGTCGCGGGCCTCGTCCAACAGGTGATGGTCACGGACAACCAGCGGGTGAAGCGCGGCGACGTGCTCTTCCGCATCGACCCCGCGCGCTTCGAATTGGCCTTGCAGCAGGCCGATGCCGCTGTTGCCAATCGCAAAGCCCAGCTCGACCAGGCAACACGCGACGCCGCGCGTGCCGCCAGCCTGTCCGATCTTGCGGTGTCCCACCAGGTGAAGGAGCAGAGATCAACCGCGGTCGACGTGGCCGCCGCGGACTATCGCCAGGCGCTGGCCGACCGCGCCGTCGCCGCGCTGAATTTGAAGCGTTCGGAGGTGACGAGTCCCGTGGACGGCATAGTGACAAATGTCGCGCTTGAACCGGGCGACTATGTGACCGTCGGCAAAGGCGTGATGGCTCTGATCGACAGCGCCACTCTGCGCGTAGAAGGATATTTTGAGGAGACCAAACTCCCGCGCATCCATGTCGGCGACAGGGTCGAGGTCCGATTGATGGGCGAGGCGCAGGCGTTGACCGGCCAAGTGGCTAGCATCGCTGCCGGCATTGCCGATCGTGAGCGCACCGATAGTCCGGATCTGCTCCCCAACGTCAACCCGACCTTCAGCTGGGTGCGGCTGGCGCAGCGCGTGCCCGTGCGGGTTAAGTTGACCGACGTGGCGGCGAATGTAGATCTGGTGCTGGGCCGCACCGCCACCGTCGCGGTGATCGAGAATGCCGCGCCTAAACAGCCGCCGATCAAAAAATTCTAGAGCATGTTCCGAAAAAGCCGCACCACTTTTTCTTCTCTTAAGGCATCGGAAATATCCGAGGTCTCACATAGGAACATGCTCTAATTTATTGAATTGGAGCATCTTCCTATCGGTCGGGCGATTCTATCCGAGCGGAAGATATTCTAGCGGCAGCCTTGTTCGGCTCCGGCTGAAGTGGCGCTCATATCCTTTTGTCCGGCCAGCGGCAAAGATCGGAGATCAGACATCTCTCGCATTCCGGGCGCAGCGCCTTGCAGATGTAGCGGCCGTGCAGAATCAGCCAATGATGCGCATCCTGCATGTATTCCTGCGGAATGATTTTCTCCAAGCCCAATTCGACTTCGAGCACAGTCTTTCCCGGCGCCAAGGGAATGCGGTTCGAGATGCGGAAGATATGGGTGTCGACCGCCATGGTCGGCGCGCCGAAGGCCGAGTTCATCACCACATTGGCGGTCTTGCGGCCGACGCCGGGCAGCGTTTCGAGCTCTTCGCGCGTCTGCGGCACCTCCCCGCCAAAATCCTTGATCAGCTTCTCCGAGAGCAAGATCACGTTTTTGGCCTTGTTGCGGAAGAGGCCGATGGTCTTGATCATGTCGCGGACTTTGTCTTCGCCGAGCGCCAGCATTTTTTGCGGTGTATCGGCAATGGCAAAGAGCTTGCGCGTTGCCTTGTTGACGCCGGCGTCGGTCGCCTGCGCCGAGAGCACCACGGCAACGAGCAAAGTGAACGGGTTCGAATGTTCGAGTTCGCCGCGCGGATGTGGATTGGCCTTGGCGAAGCGAGCGAAAATCTCGGCGACTGTTGCTGGATCGGGTTTGAGGGGACGGCGCACGCGCTTTGCCGCTTTTTTGGGCGCTTTCAGCGCGGCGGTTTTTGGCGCGCGCGGTTTGGGGACCGCAGCATCGGCCTTTTTGACTTTTGCGAGTTTTGCCGCGGCGGCGGGCGTTCCGGCGGCCGGAACTTTTGCCAATATATCGGTCTTACTGCTGGTGCGTCTTGCCATCGAAGCGTTATAAAGTTCGAGATGACCGGAGAGAAGGGTGCGGCCTTATGCCGGAGTTAGCCATCCCCAATAGTGCGAATGCCGAGCCGGAGGAGGATCCGTCCCTCCGCCGCATATTGGCGGTCCGCATCTATCCGCATCGGTCGCTGACGAAGCGCAATTTCTACATATTGATGATGCTGTTTTCGCTGGTGAGTTTCGCCACGACGATGCCCTTCGTCCTCGTCGGCGCCTGGCCGATCGCCGGCTTCATGGGCCTCGACGTCCTGCTTTTCTATCTCGCCTTTCGCGCCAATTTCCGCGCCGCGCGCGCCTATGAGGATGTCCGGGTGACGCCGATGGAGCTGTGCCTGGCCAAGGTCTCGCCGCGCGGCGTGCGCGCCGAATGGCGGTTCAACCCTTCCTGGGTCCGGCTCGACCGCGAAGATCACGAAGAATTCGGGATCCAGCGCCTGGCCCTCGTCTCGCGCGGCCAAAGCGTCGAGATCGGCGGCTTTCTCGGTCCGGACGAGAAGGCCCGCTTTGCCGACGGTCTGTCGCGGGCGCTTGCCGAAGCGCGCCGGGGGCCGCGCTTCTCATAAGGGTTCCGCGATCGATTCGGATCAAACAAGAGACCGGCGCCTTCTCGCGAAGGCGCCGGTCTTTTGTGTCATGACGACGCTCAGGCGTGATTATTCGTCACATTCCACGCCGCAGGGGGTGCCAAAGATCGAGTGCTCATAGGCGCTCTGGGACTTGTAGCTCCCGTCGGCATTGTAGGGCGTCTCATTGTCGAACATCGGGACGACCGCCGAGAAGCGATTCTCATAACTGGCAACCGGATGGCCCGTGATAGAGCGGGCGAAAGAAGGCGCCGCCATTGCGCTCAGAGCGCAACCAGCCGCCGCCAAAAGGACGAGGGTCCGTTTCATTTTTTTCTCCAAGGATCTGGCGCGAAACGCGCCTGTGACCGCTTCAGGCGGTGGGCGTTCGAATGAGCCCCCGTGGCGCCGCTCGGCGGAGATTTCGATCCGCGGGATGCAAGATCGATCGCCAAAACAACGAATAGATCAAAGCTAAGTTTCGTGTGAATACAGCAATGCTGCTATGCTAATATTTAAAGACGAAGCGTAAGCGCGCAGAATTGAAGTATTCATTTATTCATATGCATTCATGAATTCGTGATCTCAGCTTGAATTTAAATAGGGCTTCTTCGATATGAACGGCCCCAACTAGAATAGCGGTCTACGCAGGCAAAGAGTCACGGTCCTGTGTTCGCGTGCATGGTGTGGCCAAAAAGAAAGGCGCCTTGTTGCCAAGGCGCCCGTCGCGAGGAGGAGAAACCTCGCGTTTATTCGTTGCGCATGCCATAGGCGCGACCGTTCACATAGGCGTGGCCGCGTCCGCCCCACCAATGCGAGTCAAACTGGCCGCTGAGCGGCACGCTGTAGCTGGGCGGCGGTTCGCCCTGAACAGAACGCGAAGTCTCCGAAAGATCGGCGAAGGAAGGCGTTGCCATCGCGCCAACTGCGCTCGCGGCCAAAGCCAAAAGGACGAGAGTCCGTTTCATTGTTTTTCTCCTAGGATTATTGGATCGTCCGCGAGAGATCTGGGGGGCCGCGGGCGGTCTAGGCTGATGAGCAGCACATCGGCCTCGGCGGGTGCAGAACTAGTAGCGGTTACATCGC
>JBKQRA010000074.1:0-5101 GCA_052144065.1 Methylovirgula sp.
CTTGCCGTCCTTCCTGATCAGGCTGCCATTGGCTTGATGCGGAAACAGCACTTGCGCAATGCCGGTCATGCCGAGCGGATAGATGAGGCCGGTGATGATCGTCATGACGACGATCATCATGACGGCCGGACGGATCTGTTTCAACATGGATCTAATCCTTAAACGAGGCCGACGGCGGAGACGAACATGTCGATCGCCTTGATGCCGATGAAAGGCACCAGAATGCCGCCAAGGCCATAGATGAGGAGGTTGCGGCGCAACACGCTTGCCGCGCCCGCCGCCCGATAGGTGACGCCGCGCAGCGCAAGCGGGATCAGGGCGATGATGATCAACGCATTGAAGATGATCGCCGAGAGGATTGCGCTTTGCGGAGTCGCCAGATGCATGACATTCAGCGCCTGCAACTGCGGATAGAAGGCGATGAACATGGCCGGAATGATCGCGAAATATTTCGCGACGTCATTGGCGATCGAGAAAGTGGTCAGCGCGCCGCGTGTCATCAGCAGTTGCTTGCCGATCTCCACGATCTCAATAAGTTTGGTCGGGTCGCTGTCGAGGTCGATCATATTGCCGGCCTCGCGTGCTGCCATCGTTCCGGTATTCATCGCCACGCCGACATCGGCCTGCGCCAGCGCCGGAGCGTCATTCGTGCCGTCGCCGCACATGGCGACGAGCTTGCCCTTGGCCTGCTCTTCGCGAATGAGCTTCAGCTTGGCTTCCGGCGTCGCTTGCGCAAGGAAATCATCGACACCCGATTCAGCTGCGATCGCGGCAGCGGTCAGCGGATTGTCGCCGGTGATCATCACCGTGCGGATGCCCATGCGGCGCAGCTCCATGAAGCGATCACGGATGCCGCCCTTCACGATATCCTTCAGGTGAATGATACCGAGAAGCTTGCCGTTCTTCGCAACCGCCAGCGGCGTGCCGCCGGACTTCGCGATCTCGTCCGATTTGGCGGTGAGCTCCTTCATTGTCGCATCGGGCTGGATCGGCTGCGCGGCCAGCGCGGTGCTGCCGGAAGTCGCATAATTTGGCGCGCCGCGGACATAGGCCAGCACGGCGTCAACCGCGCCCTTGCGGATCGCGCCTTCAGCGGTGTCGATACCGCTGATGCGGGTCTGCGCCGTGAAGGGAATGAAGGTCGCGCCGAGCGCCTTCATGTCGCGACCGCGGATGCCATGCTTCTCCTTGGCGAGCACGACGATGGAGCGACCCTCCGGCGTCTCGTCAGAGAGCGAGGCGAGCTGCGCCGCATCGGCGAGTTCCATTTCACTCACGCCGGTCAGCGGAATGAAGGCCGCGGCCTGGCGGTTGCCGAGGGTGATCGTGCCGGTCTTGTCGAGCAGCAGCGTATCGACGTCGCCCGCCGCTTCGACCGCGCGGCCCGACATGGCAAGCACATTGAAGCGCACCAGACGGTCCATGCCGGCGATGCCGATCGCCGACAAGAGCGCGCCGATCGTCGTTGGGATCAAAGTGACGAAGAGCGCCACCAGAACCAGGACCGACATAGTGCCGCCCGCATAATGGGCGAAGCTCGGAATGGTCGCGACCGCGAAGACGAAGATGATCGTCATGCCGGCGAGCAGGATGTTGAGGGCGATCTCGTTCGGCGTCTTCTGCCGCTCCGCGCCTTCGACAAGCGCGATCATGCGATCGAGGAAGGTCGAGCCCGGCGCCGCGGTAATGCGGACCTTGACCCAGTCGGAGATCACCGTCGTGCCGCCAGTCACCGCCGAGCGGTCGCCGCCGCTCTCGCGGATAACGGGCGCCGATTCACCCGTGATCGCCGCTTCATTGACGGAGGCCACACCCTCGATGACGTCGCCGTCGCTCGGGATGATATCGCCGGCCTCGACCAGCACGACATCGCCCTGCTTCAGCGCCGTCGCCGGCACTTCGCGCCATTGCAGCGAAGCAACCGTGGCGCCGTCGCCCCCAGACGACAGGAGTTTCGCCGTCGTCTCGGTCTTGCTGCGGCGCAGGCTCTCGGCCTGGGCCTTGCCACGGCCTTCCGCCACCGCCTCGGCGAAATTGGCGAAGAGCACGGTGAACCAGAGCCAGAGATTGATCTGGAAGGCGAAGCCGTAATGGCCGGCGCCGGTCACGAGGTCGCGCAAGAACAGTATGGTGGTCAGAGTGGCCACCATCTCGACGGTGAACATGACCGGATTCCGGATCATGAGCCGCGGATCGAGCTTCTTGAACGCCTCGCCAATGGCGGGCATCAGAATTTTCGGATCGGTCATTGTCGCGACCGGCATCCGTTTGCGCATATGGCTGAGTTCCATCGGAACGTCTCCAAGGATCAATAGAGTTTGCCGGCAAGCATCGAGAAGTGCTCGACCACAGGCCCGAGCGTGACCGCCGGGAAGAATGTCAGGCCGCCGACGATGAGGATGACGCCGACGAGCAGCCCGACGAACAGGCCGCGATCGGTGGGAAAAGTTCCCGCCGAAGCCGGCACGATCTTCTTGGCGCCGAGCGAGCCGGCGACCGCCATCATCGGGACGATAAAGAGGAACCGGCCGATCAACATCGCGAAGCCGAGCGTCACATTGTAGAAGGGCGTATTGGCGGAGAGCCCAGCGAAGGCACTGCCATTATTGCCCGTGGCGGACGTGAACGCATAGAGGATCTCGCTGAAGCCATGCGGACCATTGTTGGCAATGCCCGCGAGGCCCGCCGGCACGACGCTGGCCAGCGCGCTAAAGCCGAGGATCGACAGCGGCAGGATAAGGATGGCGAGCATCGTCATCTTCACGTCCTTGGCCTCGATCTTCTTGCCGAGATATTCCGGCGTCCGACCCACCATCAGGCCGGCGATGAAAACCGCGAGGATGGCAAAGAGCAGCATGCCGTAGAGGCCTGAGCCGACGCCGCCGAAGATGATCTCGCCGAGCATGATGTTAACCATCGGCACCATACCGCCGAATGGCGTATAGCTGTCATGCATCGAATTGACCGAGCCGTTCGATGCATCACTTGTCGCCGTCGCCCAGATCGTCGAATTGGCGATGCCGAAGCGGACTTCCTTGCCTTCCATATTGCCACCGCTCTGTAGGGCGGACGGCACCTGATCGACATGCAAGGCCGTTAAGGTGGGGTTGCCATGCGATTCGGCCCAATAGCAGGTCGTCATGCCAGCGAGGAACAGAATGCCCATGACAGCGAAGATCGCCCAGCCCTGCCGCACATTGCCGACCATCTTCCCGAACGTATAGGTCAGCGCTGCGCTGATTGCCAAGATCGACCACATCTCGAGGAGATTGGAGATCGCATTGGGATTCTCGAACGGATGCGCCGAATTGACGTTGAAGAAGCCGCCGCCATTGGTGCCGAGCTGCTTGATTGCGATCTGCGAAGCAACCGGCCCCTGGGCGATCACCTGTTTCACGCCTTCGAGCGTCGTCGCCTCCGTATAGGCGCTCAGATTCTGCGGCATGCCGCAAGCAATCAAAGCCAGCGCGACCACGATCGACATGGGCAGCAGGATGTAGAGCGTGCAACGGGTGAGATCGACCCAGAAATTGCCGAGCGTCTGCGCCGAGCGCCGCGCAAAGGCGCGAATGAGCGCGATGGCGAGCGCAATGCCGGTCGCCGCCGACAGGAAGTTATGCACGGTGAGCCCCGCCATCTGGGTGAGATAGCTCATCGTCGTCTCGCCGCCATAGGCCTGCCAATTGGTATTGGTGATGAAGCTTATAGACGTGTTGAAGGCGAGGCTCTGCTCAAGGCCGGCTTGGCCTTGCGGATTGAACGGCAACATGCCTTGCAGGCGCTGCAGCGCATAGAGTGAGACGAAGCCAACCACGCTGAAGACCAGCATAGCGACCGTATAAGTCACCCAATGCTGCTCTTGCGCCTCATCGACGCCGCAGACCCAGTAAATGCCGCGCTCGATCGGTCTGAAGACCGGCGACAGAAATGTGCGCTCGCCGGAAAAGACGCGCGCCATATAGGCGCCGAGCGGCTTCACCACGGCGATGATGAGCAGGCAATAGATGCCTATTTGAATCCAACCATTGATGGTCATGGTCTTTTCCTTAGAACCGCTCGGGGCGGATCAGCGCGAAAACGAGATAGGCGAGCAGTCCCACTGTGACCGCTGCGGCCAGCACATAGTCGAAGATCATCGAGCGCGCCTTTCTTCAAAGATGCTCGCAGGCGACGACATAGGCCACACAGAGCGCCAAAGTGCCGAAGCCAATGAGAAGATAGATTGCATCAAACATGGACCAGTTCTCCTACAGCCCATCTGCCCGCATCAGCATGGGCCGATGCAGCCTGTCCGTTTCACCGTTCAGCAGGCCGAGACTCCCCACACGCACAAACGGCTCTGCTTTGCGTCGCACCAAAATCGCGAAATTCCCCTATAAATTCGAGAGGAGATGGCGCGGCCGTTCCATATAGATTTCATATAAATTTCGGCGGTGTGCGCCTTTACCTACGCGGCGCATCCTTTACCGGAACGCCGCGACAGGATTGACGCAGCTCAAATGATGCTCATGAAATTTATGCGCTGTGCTGCCATAGGCACAACAGATCGGCGGCGCCATGAGAGCCGCCGATCAGCTGATTCCCAGCGCGTAGAGAAGCAATTGCGCGAGGCAGGCCACGCCAAGGGCGCCGGCGATCGCCATGCCGATGTCACACAGGAGTTCCGCGGGACGCGGCATATCTTCCGCATCGGTAAAGCTGCTCGCATAGATGCCGTTGCGCACGACATTGCGCTGAGACTGTGCCGTGCGGTCGAAGCTTTGATGACGCATGCCGATCTCCATCGGTCTTTTGGGTCGCAAAGTGGCGAAGCCGAAAGATGTCGATGCTCAGCAATTTGCTGTGATGCGCATATAAATTCGAGACAGCGCAGAAGCGGCGATTCATATAGGCGGCGTATAGAATTGCACGTCGGACCGTGCGTCGGCATGCGGACGAAAAAGCCCGGCCTCAGGAGCGTGCGAGGCCGGGCAAGAGATTGTCTTGAATGTATGTCTTAGAACTTCAAGACGACATCCGTGGCGAGGGTGACGCCGGAGCTCTTGGTGCCACCGGCAAACGGCGTGGTGTTGTTCAAAGAGGTGTCGTAGCGAACCTCAGG
>JBKQRA010000075.1:0-24984 GCA_052144065.1 Methylovirgula sp.
TCTATGCCTTCGGCGGCGGCCACGGCCTCCCGCATAAAGATGCGCACGTCTATATCTCTTCGGCCGATCTGATGCCACGCAACCTCGACCGGCGTGTGGAATCGCTCCTGCCGATCACCAATCCGACGGTTCACGAGCAAGTGCTCGATCAGATCATGATCGCCAACCTTATCGACAACCAACAGAGCTACCGGGTCTTGCCTGACGGTTCGAGTGCGCGTATCTCGGCCCCGAACGAAGAACCGTTCAATGCGCATAGCTATTTCATGAACAATCCGAGCCTTTCAGGGCGCGGCAAATCCGGGCGGGAGTCGAGCCCGAAGACTCTCCTCAAGCGTCTCGAGGGCCGCTAATTCATTATGCTCGAATTGTTTTCGAAGTTGGTCTCCACGGTCGAAACCAAAAATCCGGTTGCCATTGTGGACATCGGATCGAACTCGGTCCGCCTCGTCGTCTATGACGGGCTGGGCCGTGCGCCGACGCCGATTTTCAATGAAAAATCGCTCTGCGCGATCGGGCTTGGCGTCGCGACGACCGGGCGGCTGTCGAATGCGGGCGTCGAAAAGGCGCTCGCTGCGCTGCGCCGGTTCCGCGTGCTGATCTCGATCATGGATGTCGAAGAAGTCCACGTGATCGCGACGGCGGCGGCGCGCGACGCCGCGAACGGCCCGGAATTCGTCGCGGCCGCGAGCGAGGCGATCGGCGCGCCCGTCACTTTGCTGTCTGGCAAGCGCGAGGCGGAGCTGTCGGCGCTCGGCGTCATTTCGGCCTTTCACGAGCCCGATGGGATCGTCGCCGATCTCGGTGGCGGCTCGTTGGAGCTCATCGACGTCAAAGGCACGAAGATCGGCAAGGGCATTACCTTGCCGCTTGGCGGCCTCTCTTTGATGGATGCCTCCGAGCAATCGCCAAAGGTGGCGGTTAAGATCGCCCGCGAAGCGCTGAGCAAGGCGAAAATCCTCGACAATCTGCGCGGACGTACGCTTTACGCCGTCGGCGGCACTTGGCGGGCGCTCGCCAGGCTCCATATGCGCCAGCGCAATTATTTCATGAGCATCATGCACGGCTACATCATTCCGGCGCGCGACGCGGCGGATTTTGCCGGCCTCGTCGAACGCGTGAATGCCGATACGCTGATCTCGGTCGAAGCGATCGCGCCGGCGCGGCGTCCCTTGCTCGCCTATGGCGCGATCGTGCTCGATGAAATCCTGCGGCATGCGCAGCCGAAAGAGATCACCATTTCCGCCGCCGGCGTCCGCGAGGGCCTGCTTTACGAAAAGCTCGACCGTTCCGAGCGCCGCCAGGATCCGCTGCTCGTCGCCGCGGGCGAGATCAATCAGATGAATGCGCGCTCGCCGCAGCATGGCGAGGATCTTTGTGGCTGGACCGATCACTTCATGAAGTCGGTGCATTTCGAGGAGAGCGCCGAGGAGCGGCGGCTGCGCCATGTCGCCTGCCTTCTCGCCGATGCCAATTGGCGGGCCCATCCCGATTATCGCAGCGACCACGGTCTCAACATCGTCGCCAACACGGCCTTCATGGGCATCGACCACGCCGGTCGGTCGTTTCTGGCGCTGACCGCCTCCTACCGCTATCTCGGCCTCGAGCAGGACGTCCACTCGGAGATGCGGACGCTCGTCTCCTCGCGGCTGCTCGATCGCGCCCGTCTGCTCGCAGGCGCGATGCGCGTCGCTTATCTCGTCTCCGCAGCGATGGCCGATATTCTGCCGCGCACGCCAATGGTTTGCGTGAAGAACAAGCTCGTCCTGACGCTGCCGCCCGATCTCGCCAATCTTGCGAGCGAGCGCCTGTCCAATCGCTTGAAGCAGCTCGGCCGCCTCATCGGCCGCGAGACAATGGTTGTCGCTGGGTAGGGCGTCGTGCCACTACGGCATCTTCGATTTCAGTTTGATCGTCTCGCCGTCGACCACGAAGTTGCCATAGCCCTTGTGATGGATTGTCTTCGGGTTCTTCTGCTTCGGATCGATCCAGGCTTTCACGACTTCGAGCAGGAAGAGATTGTATTTCGGCACGAGGCGCGTGTCTGCGACGACGCATTCGAGATTGGCGAAACATTCTCCGATCAGCGGTGCCGCGACTTTTTCTGCCGGCAATGGCGTCAGGCCGAAGGCCGCGAATTTATCCGTCTCGCGCCCGGAGCAATTGCCGACAGCGACGACGGTCTCGGCGAGGCCTACTGCCGGGATTGCGATCACGCATTGCCTGGTTTTGCGGAGCGCCGCGAAACTGAAATCCGCCTCGCTGACGACGCAAGCGATGCGCGGCGGCTCAAATTCGACCATCATATGCCAGGACATGGTCATGACATTCGGGCGGCCTTTTTGGGCGCGGCCTTTGTCGGCGGTGGAGAGCATCACCACGGGGCCGGGTTCGATCAACTGATAGACTTTACCGAAGGCGAGATCCTGCAAAGCCATGCGCGCCCTCACAAAGGGGTAGGCGGCAAATCATTCGGCCGCTGCTTCCGTCGTCTCTTGCCATTCGAGCGTGACGACCTTGCCGTGTTCCACGGTCAAAGCGAGGCGGCCGTGTTTCAATTCGAGCGCCTTCTCGCCGAATATCTCGCGGCGCCAGCCGGTCAGCGCCGACACCTTGGCGTGATCGTCGAGCGCGATGGCTTCGAGCTCGTCGGCGGTCGCGATCATTTTCGCCGCTACGCCTTGCGCTTCGGCAACCTGGCGCAGCAGCACCTTCAAAAGTTCGACGGTTGCACCGCCGCTGGAGCGGCGCTCCTTTTCGAGCTTCGGCAGGCTTTTCGGATCGCGCGCAAGGCCGCGCTGGACGGCAGCGACAAGGTCGGCGCCGGCGCGGGACTTCTCCATGCCGCGCGGAAAGGTGCGGAGATTGGACAATTCCTCCGGTGTCTTCGGCGCCGACAGCGCGATCTCGACCAGCACATCGTCTTTCAGGACGCGCGAGCGCGGCACGTCGCGGCTCTGCGCCTCGGTCTCGCGCCAGGCCGCGACTTCCATGAGCACCGCGAGGTCGCGCGTTTTGCGGGCGCGGTTGCGCAGCCGCTCCCAGGCATTGGCGGGATGCTGCTCATAGGTCGAGGGCGAGGTGAGCAGCGTCATCTCATCGTCGAGCCAGGACAGCCGACCGCTCTTTTCCAACAGCCGTCGCAGATGGCCGTAGATGTCGCGCAGATAGGTGACATCGGCAATCGCATAATCGATCTGCGCTTCCGACAACGGCCGGCGCGACCAGTCGGTGAAGCGCGAAGATTTGTCGAGGCTCACGCGGCAGACGGCCTGCACGAGTTCGCTATAGGAGATCTGGTCGCCGAAACCGCAGACCATGGCGGCGACCTGCGTGTCGAACAAAGGCGTCGGAATGAGCTTGGCGAGATTCCAGATGATTTCGATGTCTTGCCGGGCCGCGTGAAAGACCTTCATGACATTCGTATCGGCCATCAGCGCGAACAACGGACCGAGGTCGAGACCTTCGGCCAAAGCATCGATGGCGACAGCTTCGTCGGGCGAGGCAAGCTGCACGACGCAGAGCTTCGGCCAGAATGTCGTTTCGCGTAAGAATTCAGTGTCGACGGTCACGAATGGATGGTGGGCCATGCGGCCGCAGACATCGGCCAATTCGCGACTCGTGGTGATCAGGCTCATCGGGCGTTGATAAAGGAAAGGCTGCCGGGCTTCCAGTGCCTTAATTTCGATCTTTTCTGTTCGTGTTTTGATCCAAAGCAAAGGCTGCCGCCGAGCTGTGCCGTGGCGTCTGTGGCGGTCTATCGAATGACGGATTTCTGGTATATGACGGCCTTCCTGCTCCCAGCACCTATTTTGGCGGCTCATGTCTCATCGCTACGCACTCACTTTCTGCCTGTTTTTACTCGCCGGATCGCTCGCGGCGCCGGCGCTTGCCCAGGAGTCCTCTGGCGCGCCCGCCGCGGAGCCGGGGAAGGCTGAGGCCGGCAAGCCCGCCGCCAAGCCGGAGGCGAAGCCCGCCAAACGTGCGCCGGCCAAGGCCGCGGCCGAATCGAAGCCCGACGCGCAGATCGTCTCCACCGCCTTCGGCAATTGGTCGCTGCGCTGCCGCAAAGAGGCACCGGCGCAGGAGAAGCCCAAGGACGACAAGGTCGAGAAACCGCCGCGCACCTGCGAAATCTCGGAGACGCTGGAGGCGGCCGACCATTCTGGACCACTCGCCAAGCTCTCGATCGGCCGGCCGCAGGGCGGCAAAGGCACGCTGTTCGCCATCGTTATCGTGCCGAACAATATTTCATTCCCAAGTGCGGTCCATATTCGGACCGATGACAAGGACATTTGGGGCGTCCGGCTGGATTGGGTCCGCTGCATTCCGGGCGGCTGCTTCGCCCAGACGGAGCTTGCCGAGGCGACGATCAATTATTGGCATGGCCTCGACACGCAGGGCGAAATCCGCTTCCCGGATTCGAGCGGCGAGGAGGTTGCTCTGCCGCTGAGTTTTCACGGCTTCGGCGCGGCGCTCGACGCTTTGAACAAGTCGTTCTAAGAAGGCGCCGACCGCCGAGCTTCGGATCGCTTTGCCGCGATCCGCGGGGCTGAACTGGCCGGATCGTTGCAGCTTCGTCGTGCGTCGGGCTTTCCTTAAAGCCGTGCGACGGTTTTCAGACATCAGAGGCGAAAGATCGTAAGAAGATGACGCATCGCTATCGCACGCATAGCTGTGGGGGATTGCGCGAGGCGGAGGCCGGCGCCGATGTCCGCCTGTCCGGTTGGTGCCATCGCATTCGCGACCATGGCGGGGTGCTCTTCATCGATCTGCGCGATCATTACGGCATCACCCAATGCGTCGTCGATCCGGACTCCAAGGCCTTCGGTACGGCGGAGAAGCTGCGCTCCGAATGGGTGGTGCGTTTCGACGGTCATGTCCGCAAGCGGCCGGAAGGCACGGAAAATCCCGAGATGCCGACGGGCTTCGTCGAGGTCTATGTGACCGAGATCGAGGTGCTGGGTCCTGCTGCCGAACTGCCGATGCCGGTCTTCGGTGAGCATCAATATCCAGAGGACATGCGGCTCAAATATCGCTTCCTCGACCTGCGCCGGGACAAGCTTCATCGCAACATCATGCTGCGCGGTGCGATCATCGACAGCCTGCGGGCACGGATGAAGGGGCAGGGCTTCTTCGAATTCCAGACCCCGATCCTGACCGCCTCGAGCCCCGAAGGCGCGCGCGACTTCCTCGTGCCGTCGCGTCTCCATCCGGGCAAATTCTATGCGCTGCCGCAGGCGCCGCAGCAGTTCAAGCAGCTGTTGATGGTGGCGGGCTTCGACCGCTATTTCCAGATCGCGCCCTGTTTCCGCGATGAGGATGCGCGCGCCGACCGCAGTCCGGGCGAGTTCTATCAGCTCGATATCGAGATGAGCTTCGTCACTCAGGAGGATGTCTTCGCCGCCGTCGAGCCGGTGCTGCGTGGCATCTTCGAGGAATTCGGCGAAGGCAAGCCGGTGACGCAGACATTCCCGATGATTTCCTATAGCGCGGCGATCAAGGCCTATGGCTCGGATAAGCCGGATCTGCGCAATCCGCTATTGATCCACGATGTCACGGCGGCCTTTCGCGATTCGGGCTTCGGCGTCTTTGCCAAGCGGCTCGCTTCAGATGCGCAGGCGCGCGTCTGGGCGATCCCGGCGCCTGGCGGCGGCCAGCGCACCTTCTGCGACCGCATGGATTCATGGGCGAAGAGCGAGGGGCAGCCGGGCCTTGCCTATATCTTCTGGCGCGAGGGCGAGGACACGGGCGCTGGTCCAGTCGCGAAAAATGTCGGGCCGGAGCGCACCGAATATATCCGCCAGGGTTTGAACGGCCTGCCGGGCGAATGGGTGCATGTGCCGGCGCCGGAACTCGAGGTGGCGAGCGGCGAGCGCTTTCCGCTCGAAGTCGCGGCGCCCTATCGGCTGCTGCGGCCGGAGGGGATGAAGGCGGGCGATGCGGTCTTCTTCGTCCTCGGCAAGCCGGACGATATCTATAAATTCGCCGGCCTCGCCCGGCAGAGGGTCGCCCAGGAGCTCGAGCTTTCGACCAAGGACGTCTTCGAGTTCTGCTGGATCGTCGATTTCCCCATGTATGAGTGGAACGACGACGAGAAGAAGATCGACTTCTCGCACAATCCCTTCTCGATGCCGAACTTCGCGCATGACGATTTCGTCGCGCTCGATGCCGCCGATCAGGCGACGATCCTCGGCATCAAGGCCTTCCAATATGACATCGTCTGCAACGGCATCGAATTGTCGTCGGGCGCGATCCGAAACCATCGCCCCGACATCATGAAGAAGGCCTTTGCGCTCGCCGGCTACAATGAGCAGGTGCTGCTCGACAAATTCGGCGGCATGTATCGCGCCTTCCAATATGGCGCGCCGCCGCATGGCGGCATCGCGCCTGGCGTCGACCGCATCGTCATGCTGCTCGCGGGGGAAGAGAATCTGCGCGAAGTGGTGCCGTTCCCGATGAATCAGCGCGCCGAGGATCTGTTGATGGGCGCACCGTCGGAGGTGACGCCGAAGCAATTGCGGGAATTGCACATCAGGCTCAATCTGCCTGATCAGAAGAGCTGAGGGCGCGGCCGGCGCAGCGCGCGCCGGCAGGCCTCTTACTCGTCGCCGCCGGTGGCCTCCGCGGCGAGCCAGCTATAGCCGCCCTGATCCCAAATCTGGGCAAGCCGCTGGTCCGGCCCATATTGCGGATAGGCCTTTTTGACGATGTCATATTCCTTGTGGAAAGCCTCGAGCTGCTCCCCGTGCAACGGCACCGTCAGTTCCTCGGTCTTGAAAACGAGACGATAGGCGGTCTTGTCCGCGTTGGCGAAGAGCTCATATTCGTCGCCGCCTTCCACGAAGATTGTCGCCTCTTGCGTGTCCGTCATGGTCTCCAGCTCCCTTGGACTCTCAGCCACGGCCGTTTCGAACCAGTAGCTCCGAGAGGCTGGCTCGATCGCGCCTGTCGATCGAAGCACCCGGCCTCGGCGGGGAGGGCCCTCTTATCTGATTGAGCAAAAAACACGCCGCTTCGCCATCGGCAAGCAGCTTCATCGATGCTGTGCCGATGGGATGAGACCGGCGGGGAAGATTTCCCCCAACCGGCGAGTCGCGCCGCATTTGGCTGCGGATTTTAGCTTATGTATTTTCTTAGAATATCAAGTAAAGTCTTTGAAACTTAACCAATCATGCATCGTTTCGGGTGATGCCTGAGGGTTGGATAAGACTTACGCCTTGCCCCGGTATTTGGTGATGAATTGGTCGATGAGATTGTTGCACTCGGTGGTGTCGACCCAGCCTTCGGCCATTTCCTCGGTCTTCAGCTCGCGGCCGATATCGAACGGCTCGTCATAGCCCTTGAGGCGCAGAAAAATTCCCCATTTGCCATTGGCCTTTTTCTGAATCGTGACCTCTTCACCCGCTTCCAAATTTGCCATTTCAGTCCCTCCGCGCCGTTGCGGCGTCACATGGATTCATCCCCGACGGTCGCGCGGCTGACAGCCCCTTGCAAAGCCATCCTCGACCTCCAGCGATGCATCCCCTCGCTTCGAATTGGTGCCGGTTGCAGGAATCGAACCCGCGACCTACTGATTACAAATCAGTTGCTCTACCTGCTGAGCTAAACCGGCGGTTTTGTCACTGGACCGGAGATCGCGCCGGCGCCGGAACGGCGCTGCCCGACTGCGGCCAAATCGAGACGGTTTGAGCTATCAGCGCGCGCGGCGACATGCAACCGTTCCCCGCGCGCCGCCGTATCCTTGCCGTAATGGAAGCCTAGCAATTGGCGGTCTCGCGCGCTGCGGCGCCGCGATCGGCAGTCTGTGCGGCTGCGACGATGAAAAGCCGAGCGCGGATGACGCGCCGTCTCGGCCTTGTGATGAAAACTACCGCGTCGTTATCGCTATGTTAAGAATCATAGCGTCGTTTTGCGAGAGTTGTCGCGAATTTTTGCGCTCGTCCAAGCGCCCTTTCAGGAGGGGAGAATGTCGAAAATTATTGGGTCGGCACTCAAATCGGTCATGGCTCTCGGCCTCGCCGCGAGCGTTATGACCGCTGCCGCCATGCCGGCGCGTGCCGGCGACGGTGGCGCGATTGCTGCCGGCATCATTGGGGGAACCGCTCTTGGCGTGTTGGTCGGCGCTGCCGTCGCAAGCCCGCCTCCGCCGCCGCCCGGCTACTATCCGGCGCCGCCGCCGCCTCCGGCCTATTACGATCCGGCCGCTGACGAAGGTCCGGATGGCCCGCCGCCCGGCCCGCGTTGCGCCAAATGGCGGTCGCAGCCGGATGCCAATGGCAACCCGGTCTGCCTGCACTATTTCCATTGATCTTTGCAGGCGTCGCCGAAAACGGCGGCGCAGCGAATGTCCCAAAAAGAAGGCCCCGCTTTTGGCAGGGCCTTTTTTGTTGTATTGCGCCGGCTGTTAGGCGTTGGCGTGGATGTCGCGATCCTTCGTCTCGGGGACGAACAACAGGCCGACCACGAAGGTGATGAGCGCGAAGATGATCGGATACCAGAGGCCGTAGTAGATATCGCCTGTCTGCGCCACCAAAGCGAAGGCTGTTGCCGGCAACAGGCCGCCGAACCAGCCGTTGCCGATATGGTAGGGCAGTGACATCGAGGTATAGCGGATCCGCGTCGGGAAGAGCTCGACGAGCGCCGCCGCGATCGGGCCGTAGACCATCGTCACATAGATTACCAGGATGACGATGAGGCCGATGATCTTCAGGACCTGCGGCCGGAAGATATCGATCGGACTTGAGACCTTAACGATGCCGGGATCTTTCGCCGTCGGATAGCCGGCGGTGGTCAGAGCCGCGGTCATCTTGGTTTTGAGATCGGCTGCCGCGGCTTTCGACTCAGCTGGCGTCTTGCCGGCCGCGCTATAGGACGCGACTTCGGTCGAGCCGACCATCACCTTTGCCGGCTGTCCGGCCGGTCCGGACGTCGTTTCATATTTCACCGCGCTTTGCGCCAAAAGCGCCCGCGCGATGTCGCATGAGGAGGTGAAGACGCGGGTGCCGACGGGATTGAAGAGATTGCCGCAATCGGCGGGGTCGGCGACGACAGTGACCTTGACCGTCTCAAGCGCATGTTCCAACGCCGGATTGGCGCTGTTGGTGATCATCTTGAAGATCGGGAAATAGGTCAGCGCCGCGAGCAGGCAGCCGGCGAGAATGATCGGCTTGCGGCCGACCTTGTCCGACAGCCAGCCGAAGAAGACGAAGAAGCCCGCCGCCAGCGCCAGCCCCCAGGCGATCAGCATGTTGGACGTATAGCCGTCGACATGCAGGATCGATTGCAGGAAGAAGAGCGCATAGAACTGGCCTGTGTACCAGACGACGCCCTGGCCCATGGTGAGGCCGAGGAGCGCGAGAAGCACGATCTTGGCATTGCCCCATTCGGCGAAGGACTCGGTTAGCGGCGCCTTCGAAGCCGAGCCTTCCTCTTTCATCTTCAAGAAGACTGGCGATTCATTCAGCTGCAGACGGATCCACAAAGAGATCGCCAGCAGGAAGAAGGAGAAGACGAAAGGCACGCGCCAGGCCCAATCGGCAAAGGCCGTCTCGCCGGCGAACGAGCGGGTCGCCAGGATGACGAGGAGCGACAGGAACAGGCCCAGGGTCGCCGTCGTCTGAATCCATGACGTATAGAAGCCGCGACGGCCTTGCGGCGCATGTTCGGCGACATAGGTCGCGGCGCCGCCATATTCGCCGCCGAGCGCGAGACCTTGCAACAGACGCAGGGCGATCAGGATGATCGGAGCGGCGACGCCGATCGTCTTATAGTTCGGCAGAAAGCCGACGATGAAGGTCGAAAGACCCATGATCAGAATGGTGATGAGGAAGGTGTATTTGCGGCCGACGAGATCGCCGAGGCGGCCGAAGACGAGCGCGCCGAAGGGACGAACGAGGAAGCCCGCGGCAAAGGCGAGCAGGGCGAAGATGTCCGCCGTCGCCTTCGGAAACTGACTGAAGAACTGCGCGCCGATGATGACCGCGAGCGAGCCGTAGAGATAAAAATCGTACCATTCGAAAACGGTGCCGAGGGAGGAGGCGAAGATCACCTTCTTTTCGGCGCTCGTCATGGACCGCGTGCCTCCGGTCGGAAGCGCGGCCTTGCTCATCGCTAAATTGCTCATGGCTGACCCTTGGTTCCCTCGCTGCAGCCGTTTTGCTTTTTATTTGGCTGAAATTTGCGGCTGACGATCGGTCTTCGCGTTGCAATGCGCGCGAAACCGTCGCCAGCACCCAAGATTAGGCTGAGTTCGCCGCGAGGGTCGAGAGCGATAATGCTCCCTCGAAAGGCGAAGCCGTCTTTGGGCTTATGCTGCAGCGCGGTCTGCACTTGATCATGCACGCGGATCAAAAAATGGGGCGACGCAAGCGCCGCCCCATCAATCAAGCCAAGCCAATTTTTACACCGGCGTTACATCTGCGCGATGTCGCGGTCCTTCGTCTCCGGCAGAAAGAGGAGCGCAACGACGAAGCTCATCCCGGCGACGATGATCGGATACCAGAGGCCCGAATAGATGTTGCCGGTCGCCGCGACGATGGCGAACACCGTTGCCGGCAGGAAGCCGCCGAACCAGCCGTTGCCGATGTGATAAGGCAGCGACATTGAAGTGTAGCGGATACGCGTCGGGAAGAGTTCGACGAGCCAAGCGGCGATCGGCCCATAGACCAAGGTCACATAGATGACGAGAACCGCCAGCAGGACGACCGTCATCACATAATTGATCTCTTTCGGGTCGGCAGCCGCCGGATAGCCATGCCCCTTGATGGCGGCGGCAATGGTTTTGGCCGCATCAGGCGCATTGCCGGCGATCGTCTGATCGCCGATCTTGACACTGGCAACGGTGCCCGCCGGCGCGGCCACATTGTTGTAGTTCACCGAGAGGCCAACCAAGGCCGCCTTGACGACGTCGCAGGGCGTGGTGAACTTCTCGGTTCCGGTGGCCTTGAACTGGAACGAGCAGCTGGCCGGATCGGCGATCACTGTGACCGGGGCGGCGGCGAGCGCCGTCTCGAGCTTCGGATTGGCGAAGTGGGTAATGCCCTGGAAGATCGGGAAATAGGTCAGGGCGGCCAGCAGGAAGCCCGCAAGCATGATCGGCTTGCGGCCGATCTTGTCGGACAACCAGCCAAACAGGATGAAGCAGGGCGTGCCGATCGCCAGCGCGACGGCAATCATGATCTGCGCGCTGACGCCCGGGACCTTCAGCGTCTGGGTCAGGAAGAACAGCGCGTAGAATTGGCCGCCGTACCAGATCACCGCTTCACCGGCCGTCGCGCCAAACAATGCCAGGATGGCGAGCTTGGCATTGTCCCATTGGCCAAAGGACTCTGTGAGAGGCTTTCTCGACTGCTTGCCTTCGTCGACCATGCGCTTAAACAGCGGCGATTCACTGAGCCTGAGCCGGATCCAAAGCGAGACGATCAGCAAGATGCCCGACAGTAGGAAGGGGATTCGCCAGCCCCACTCGCCGAAGGCCGCTTCGCCCATGGCCGTGCGAATGCCGAGAATCAGCAGCAGCGCGACAAACAGGCCGAGCGTCGCGGTTGTCTGAATCCAGGAGGTGTAGAAGCCGCGCTTGCCGTGCGGCGCGTGCTCGGCGACATAGGTCGCGGCACCGCCATATTCGCCGCCGAGCGCGAGGCCTTGAACGAGGCGAAGCGCAATCAGCACGATGGGCGCCACGATCCCCCATTGGGCGAAACCGGGAATGACACCAATGAAGAAGGTGCCGATACCCATCAAGCTCATCGTGACGAGGAAGGTGTATTTGCGGCCGATCTTATCGCCGAGCCGGCCGAAGATCAGCGCGCCGAACGGGCGCACGGCGAAACCGGCGGCAAAGGCGAGCAGGGCGAAGATGAAGCCGACATTCGCCGGCACGTTGGAGAAGAAATACTTCGCCAGGAAGACGCCCAGCGTGCCGTAGATGTAGAAGTCATACCACTCGAAAACGGTGCCGAGCGAGGAAGCGAAAATGACCATTCGCTCTTCCCCAGTCATCGGCCGCGAGGCGGCAGGCACCGCCGTATTCATCGCAATATTGGTCATGGCCCTATCCTTGGTTTCCTCGTCGCAGGCCATTTGGGCCTTGCTGTTTTTGTTCGCTGCTGCAGTTAAGACGGCAACGGTTGTGGGAACGGTAAACCCCAGGTAATCTTATGGCAGCGGAACTTGGCGGCGTCGATGGAGCCGGCATGAAACCTTCGTCTAAGTCCGTGTTGTGTTTGGGTGTCGTTTTTTGCTGCGCTGCGATGCTGTTGGGCGTGGCAAATGCTGCGCAGATGCGGCCTATTGCGCGCAGTTTTCCGGTGCGCGCCGTGCCGCATCCGCAAGGCCGAAACGTGCAAGGGCGAAACGTGCAGACCGGCGAGCCGCAGCGGCACGCAGAGCGCCGTCGTTTCGGGCAATCCTTCGGCTTCGATTACGGCAGCCCTTATCTCTCAGGCTCGTTTCCATCCGGGCCGGACACAGGGCCGGACACAGGGCCTGACATGAGCTCTGACATGAGCTCTGACATGGGGCAGGAGACGGATTTCGCGGAAGCGCCGGACGGCGAAATGCCGCCTTATCCGGTGCCTTTGATGCGCCGGCCGCCGCCTTGCGTCGTGCCGCTCATCATCGAGCTCAAATCGGCAAAACATAATCAGAAGATGCCCAATCAGAAGATGCCAAAGATCAGCTATGGCGCGCCGGCCTTTTGCCCGCCGCCGGTCGTGGCGCAGGCACGCTAAGCAAGGCTTGGCGATCAGTCCTTCATTGCCATCTGCACGAGGGTCAGCGCGATCGCGCAGGCGTTCGAGACATTGAGGCTCTTGATCGCGCCGGGCAGATCGAGGCGGGCGAGGTGATCGCAGTTTTCGCGGGTCAGGCGGCGCAGGCCTTTGCCTTCCGCGCCGAGGACGAGCGCGATGGGCCGCTGCAGCGCGATCTTTTGCAAAGGCGAGGGGCCTTCGGAATCGAGGCCGATGCGCTGATAGCCGAGATCGCCGAGCGTTTCCATGGCGCGCGCGAGGTTCACGACCTCGATCACAGGCACATGTTCGAGGGCGCCGGACGCCGCCTTGGCCAGCACGCCGGAGAGTTCGGGCGTATGCCGCTCGGTCGTCACCACCGCATCGACGCCGAAGGCGGCGGCGGAGCGCAGGATCGCCCCGACATTGTGCGGATCGGTGATCTGATCGAGCACCAGGACGATGCCGTTTTTGCCGGTGATTTCGTCGAGCGCGAGCGCCGGCAGTGGCCGGGCTTCGAGCAGAACGCCTTGATGGACGGCATCGGCGCCGAGCCTTCGGTTGAGATCGTCTTGCGTGATAATGTGCAATGCAACATCGGCGGAAGCAATATCGTCCTTCAGCCGCTCGGCGGCTTGAGCTGTCGCATAAAGATCCAGCAATTGCCGGTTCTTATTGCGCAATGCTTCAAGCACTGAGTGAAATCCATAGAGGATCGCGACCTCAGGTCCGGCGCGGCGAAAGCCGGGGCTGGAGCGGCCAGCCTGAGGAGCAGCCGACGGCTTATCGACCCGCGCCGCTCCGGGCTTCGCCCGTCCAGCGTGGGACGGCCCCGGCCAGGGTTTTCCGCCCTGATCCTTCGCGCCAGGCCGGCCCGGTCCCTGGCGCCTTTTATCTTTCACGCGCGGTCTTCCCTTTGGCCAAGCGCGGCGAGCACTTGCTTTGCTGCGACGGAATAGGCCTCGTGCCGCTCGGCGACATCGGCGAGGGCCGATGATTGTTCGGCGGCCGCGTGCGCCCATAGACCGTTCCGTCCGGCAGGCGATGGCTCGCGATGATGTTCAGCAGGCTGCGCCGCAGGCCTTGGCCGCGGAACGTCTTGCCGGCGATCCCTTTGGCGCTCGGGTTCTGGAGCACGTCGGGCGCAGCATGGAGCGTCGTCTCGCTGAAGCGGATGATGGCGCCGCCGGGCGCCGCCACCACGCCCATCTCCCGAAAACGGTCGGCGAAGTCCGCCGGCGTCGCGGCGGTCCGGGCCCGCTCGATGCGCTGGCCCATCACGCGCGGCGCATAGAATTCGGTGCCGAGCCGCTGGTCTTCATCGGCGCCGGCGTCGTCGAAGGCAGTCACGACATAGATCACCATTTTGCCTTCCGAGGCATGCCGGTGGATCTTGTCGAACAGCAGCTGCTCGCCCTTGGGATAGCTGCGCCGGAAGAACTGCAGGCTCACCTCGCATTGATCGGCGACCTCGGCCCCCGCATGCGCATAGAGATCGTCGATGATAAGCTTCGTCGTCGGCAAGAGATGCGCGAGATTGCTCGGCAGGCAGACGTGCCGCGTTCCCTGCGCCTTGATCTCGAATGCGCCGACATCGAAATCTTCACCCGCGGCGAAATCGACGAAATTCGGCACATTGCCGACCCATTCCGGATGATCGTGGTCGGAATCGAAGAAGCCTTGCGGCGTGAAGCCCGCATAGGGGTGGGGCGCGCCGTCTGTCTCGATTTGGGGATAGAGGACGAGCCCGTCCGAGGTGAGGGCCGAATAGTCGATCTTCATCGGGCAAATTTACTCAGCCTGCCGGAGCACGGCAAGAATTGGATCGGCGTAAATGGCGAGGCTTGTCGGCGTCGCGATTTGCTGCGACCGAATGCCCCTAGCATCGGCCTCGCCTGGATTTGCAAACACCGCTCCAGGCCAGGAGCGGGCAAACGGGGTTGACAGAGGCGGGGTCGCTTACCCATAAGCCTTGATCCGCGCGCAGGCCCCTCGCCTCACGCGACGGGGGAGAGTGTCCCGAGCGGCAAAGGGGGCGGACTGTAAATCCGCTGGCTATGCCTTCGTAGGTTCGAGTCCTACCTCTCCCACCACCCATCTTTGTGGCGCGTCCTAAACGATCTCCCCGTCTGCGCGCCGGCGGCTGAGGAATCGCGGCAGCCAGCGCCGCTTCGTCCCCAAAGCGTCCGCCCAATAGGCCGCTTGCTCCAGCTTCCAGCCGCGTGACGAGGTGAGCGCGAGGGCGGCGGCATTATCGCAGCGCTTGCAGATGAAATCCGGATCGGCACCTGGCGTCATGGCGCGCCGGCGCACCTCATTCATCGCGGGCGAAGTGAAGAGATCCTCGTAGCGGCTCTCGAACAGATTGCCGATGACGCTTTCCATCGAATAGTCCATGCAGCAGAGCACGACATCGCCATTCGGCAACAGGCAGTTATGATCGAAGAACGGCGTCGAGCGGCAGAGGACGGCTGTCTCATGCGCGACTTTTTCCGCAATCTCGCCGTTTGAGAAATCGCTGCGGCGCAGATTTTCGGCGCGCGAGATGCTTTTGAACGGCCGCAGCCGCTTCGGCAAAATGGCGTCGAGTTCCGGCGCGATGCGCCCGTCACCGCTCATCGTCATGAATTTCAGCACGGAGCGCGGATGATCCGCCTTGAAGTGGACAAAGCGCTGCAGCGTCGCGACATAGGCATCGCTCATCTTCCAGCCGGGCATATTGCCGTCGGCATCGGGCAGGTGAATGAGCCAAGGCGAAGCGGGCGTGATCTGGTCGCCGAAACGCGTCAGCAGATAATCGGCGTCCTCTGCCGGCATGCCCTGCAGCGTCGTGTAGATCGCGACCTGACGGCCGCGCTCGAAAGCGTCGATGACCATGGCGGTCGTCTCCGGATTGAGCCAGGGCTCTGACATGCCGGAAAAATCGATGCGGACATGTGCCGGGAGTTTTTCTACGACGCGGGCCAAATCTGCACGCGCCAAAAGCCGGCCGCTCTCTTTCGGATAGTGCTTTACGAGAGCGCCTTGGGGGCAGAAGGTGCAGGCGAGGGAACAGCCAAGCTTCGTCGTTATTTCCAGGGACGCCATGAGATCATTGAGGGGTTAAGGTCTCGGAGGCCGCATCCTAGCACAGGCTTGCGGGAGACTTTGAACCGCAAAATGAAATCGCCCGGCAGTGCATCCGTGCCGGGCGATTCACGGGCCAAGGGGGGAATTTGGCCCAGACCGTCATGTCGTGACCTAAACGATGCGGGCCGGCAATGGTTCCATTAGATGGATAGACCAGCCTCTGCCTTCGACGCGCCAATATTTCGCATTGATCCGCTGGCACCCCGGCTATATGAGCGCGCCGCATTGGTATGAGACCGACCGCTTATGCGTTGGGGATCTCATGCGGCAGCTTGATGTTGACGCCATGGCCGCAGCGGATCGAGCCGCGCGCTGCCTCGACGCAGCTGTCGAAGGCCGCCATGCGCGTATCGAGCGCGTCGAGCTTCTTGCCTTCATGCAGAATGGTCCAACCATCGCCCTCGTGAATGATCTCATAGGTCGCGATCGAATGTTCGTGCAGAAAGTCATAGCGTGTCGCCGTTTGTGGAGCTTGCCCCGGCATGGTCTCTCTCCTTTGTTAAGCGAGAGAGGAACGCGGCCCGCCGACGAAGCGTTCCCGGTCTCCGGCGCTTTGGCTCCGAAAGTATTCCCTGCCTATCAGAGCCGCTCGATTAGCGCCTGCGCTGCGGCGGGATTGCGGACTTTCGCGCCGGAGATGAAATAGACGAAAGTATCGCCGCGCTTGGCCCAAGCCTTGGCTTGCTCCGCCCAATGGTCGAGCTCTGATGGCTTGTAGCCTGTCTCGACTGTGTCCTTGCTGCACATCAGCCGCGCATAAGTGAAATCCGCCGTCGGTTCGTCGATCTGCGGAAACTCCTCGCTTTCGGCGAAGACGATCGCCACTTTGTAGCGCCGTGCGAGATCGACGAACTTTGGGTCGCTGAAGCTCGGATGGCGCACCTCCAGCGCATGGCGCAGCGGCACGCCATGCACTTCGCGCGGCAGAAATTTGAGAAAGGCCTCCATGTCGTCTTCGTGGAAGTGCTTCGTCTCCATGAACTGCCAATTGATCGGGCCGAGCCGGTCGCCCAATTCATGCAAGCCCTGATTGATGAAGCGCTCTATGCCTTCGGCGCCCGCCGCAAGCTCGCGGCGATTGGTGCAATAGCGCGAGGCCTTCACCGCGAAGACGAAGCCGTCCGGCGTTTCCTCGCGCCATTTGGCGAAGGTCGCGGGCTTGAAGGTCGAATAATAGGTGCCGTTGACCTCGATCGAGGTCAGGTGCCGGCTTGCATATTCGAGCTCGCGCTTTTGCGTCAGGCCCTTGGGATAGAAGGTGCCGCGCCAGGGATCGAAGGTCCAGCCGCCGACGCCGACATAGATATGGCCGTGTTTGCTTTGCGTTTTGGTCATGCCCGATCGGTCTCCGCTTGCGCGCAGACTAACGCCGGAGCGGCCGATCCCGAAACGGCTTTAGGCGGGCAGCCGCGACGGCTTGCCCTGCGCGTCGGTGAAGGGGAAGATGCCGGCCTTGAAGCTTTCGGCCATGTGATTGGCCTTGGCGACGACCCTCTCGGCTAGGTACGGCGGCAGATGCGTCTTCGCCGAGACGGCGAACAGCGACAGCCAGCGGTCGAAATGCTCCGGCTCGATCGGCAGATTATGGTGCAGCGGATAGGGGTGGCCCTTATAACGCTCGGTGCCGAGCAGGACGCGCGACCAGAAGTTGGCGACGGTCCGATAATGAACCTCCCAATCATGAACCTTCTCGGCGAAGATCGGGCCCAAAACTTCATCCTTCTGCGCCTCGCCATAAAAGCTGCGGACGCAGGCCATGATGGCGGCTTCAGTATCGGCGTCGGACTCAGCGCTTGCCGAAGCGTTCGCGTCGGTAGGGATCATGGGGCACCTTTCGAAGCGCGGCCGCTGCCTCTTGGGCGTGGCCGCAAGCTATATCTATATAGATATAACTATAGCGGATTTTATGGCGCCGCACAACGCGCTGGGGCGGCGCGGAAAAATGGTGCTTCTGTCACTTCGCCGGTGATGGAAAACGTTGGTTACCGAATTGTCATCGAGTAGCGATAGCTCATCGGACACGACTCTTGAGCGATCTTCTCGATGATCAAGCCAGATCCGGAATTCAACCTCGAAATCAGCCGTCGGGAGCTGCTCGCCGCCGCGGGGATCGGCGGCGGGGCCGTTGTGGCGGCCTCCCTCATCGGGACCGGAGATGTCAAGGGCGCATCTCTCGCACATCAATCGTCCGATCCGCTGACAACTCCGCCAGTCGCCGGACTTCATTTGCAGTTCGGTGCGGATGCGTCGTCAGAGATAGTCGTATCGTGGCACACGCTGCAACCCGTGCACAATCCCAGTGTTGTGTTGGGGCATCTCGACGGCAAGCTCGTGCAAAAGGTCACGGCCAAAGAGACCAGTTACACCGATGCGAAGTCCAGCCGAATTGTCTACGCTTATCATGCGGAGCTTTCCGGGTTGCAGGCGGACTTTGTTTATCTTTATGCGGCGATGCACGACGGCGCCGAGCCGGAGTTTGCTACTTTTCGAACCGCGCCGCGTGGCCGTGCGCCCTTCACCTTCACCAGTTTCGGCGATCAAGCTACCCCCACCCTTGGGAAGAAATTCGTGCCGCCTGCGGGTGCGACGCTATCAAAACCCATTTATGTGAGTGACAATCTGGGCTCGCCGGCAGCGGGTGACACGACGCTCGGCGTCGAGCGCCTGCAGCCCTTGTTCCATCTGTTTAACGGCGACCTCTGTTACGCCAATCTCGCCGAAGACCGGATTCGAAGCTGGTGGGATTTTTGGGAGAACAACAGCCGCAGCGCCCGCAAGCGCCCTTGGATGCCTTCGCCCGGTAACCACGAAAATGAGCTCGGCAACGGACCAATTGGCTATCGCGCTTATCAGACCTATTTTTCGGTGCCGGAAGCCGCTGGCCAGACGGAGGTAACGCGCGGGCTTTGGTACGCCTTCACCGCTGGCTCGATCCGCGTGATCAGCATCGCGAACGACGATGTAGTCTATCAGGACGGCGGTAATTCCTACATTCGAGGTTATTCAGCCGGTGCGCAGAAGACCTGGTTGGAAAGCGAATTGGCGGCAACCCGTCGTAATCCCGATATCGACTGGATCGTCGTCTGCATGCACCAGGTCGCAATTTCGACGGCCGATATGTTCAACGGCGCGGACCTCGGAATTCGAGAGGAGTGGCTGCCCTTGTTCGACAAATATGGCGTCGATCTCGTGGTCTGCGGTCATGAGCATCACTATGAGCGCTCGCACCCGCTTCGCGGCCGGAAATCCAACGCCACTCTGACACCCATCCCTGTTGCGACCGCTACCGATGTGATCGATACCAGCAAAGGAACGGTGCACATGGTCATCGGTGGCGGCGGAACCTCCAGCCCATCAAACCAGCTGTTCTTCAATCCGCCGGCGTGTCGTGTCATCACTGCTGTCGGCGAATATGATGCGACATTAGGCAAACGGCGACCCGTCTATGTGAAGGAGCATGCGCCTTGGTCGGCGGTGCGAAACGCTGCGCATTCCTATGGGTTCGCGGCATTCACTGTCGATCCGGGATCACACCGTGGCGACATTACCTCGATCAAGGTCACCTATTACGACGTGGTAGGGCCGGGCGGTCAGCTGGCCGCGTTCGAATCTTTCACACTAAAGCGTCCCCGCCGCGACTAGATCATTCACATTCACGGCTCGCCGCTCTGGGTGCCATTGAGTTAGCTGAGACAGATACTGTTGCAGTCGGAATCAAAATCCGATTGGTACGGCACAGTGACGAGGTAGCGCGACACTTCAGTCCGAATTCAAACAGACCCGCGACCTATCAATCCTCCGCCTCATGCCGATAGCCGACGCCATGGACGGTACGGATGATGCGCGGATTGGCGGGATCGAGTTCGATCTTCTTGCGCAGCGCCGAGACATATTGGTCGAGCGCGCGGCTGTTCGGCATGAAGCCGCGGCCCCAGCAGAGATCGAATAATTCGTCGCGCGAGACGGCTTGGCCGCGCCGCTCATAAAGGGTGAGGAGGATCGCCACTTCGCGCGAGGTGAGATCGATGCGCGTCTCGCCGCGAAAGGCGCGCATGGCTTTGGGATCGATATCGAGATCGCCCATTTTGATCCGCGCCACGGGTTCGGGCTTTGCCGGTGGGACAACGCTTGTTGTCCCTTGCGTCTCTTGCGCTTTGGCGCGCCGCAAAGCGGCTTTGACGCGGGCGATGAGCTCGCGGGCACCGAAAGGCTTTGCCACATAATCGTCGGCGCCGACATCGAGGCCGCGCACGCGGTCGGTCTCTTCGCCGCGTGCAGAGAGCAGGAGGATCGGGACGAGCGGATCGAGCCTGCGGATTTCGCGGCAGAGCGTCAGGCCGTCCATCTGCGGCATCATCACGTCGAAGACGCAGAGATCGGGCTTCGACTGCTGGAAGAGGGCGAGCGCCTTGGCGCCGTCTTCGGCGACCTGACAGGGATAGCCCTCAAGCGTCAGCAGGTCGACAATGCCATTGCGCAAATGCGGATCGTCCTCGGCAATCAATATGGACATCAGCCCTCCGCTGCCCGGTTCGCCGGGCTGGTTTTCATTGTAACGGTAATGCGTGCGCCTGGATTTAGGTTCTCGACAGTGATTTTGCCGCCATTGGCTTCGGCGAGGTCGCGGACGACGGCAAGGCCGAGGCCGAAGCCGTCCTTATTGCCGTTCTTATGCGCGGCATCGAGCTTGGCCTTATAGGCCTCGTCGAAGCCGGGGCCGAAATCGCGCACGCTGAGCGACAGGCTATGCGCGTCCTGGCGCGTCACGACCTTGATCTGGCCCGGCGCATATTTGCAGGCATTGTCGAGAAGATTGATCAGCACGCGCTCAAAGCCCATCCGATCGAAGCGGCAGAGATTGGGCGCATGACGCGTGACCTCGATCGTCGAGCCCGCCGCCGCGAAGAGCGTCTCATAGCGTTCGATCGCGGCATCGAGCACGCTATCGGGAATGGCTTCGTCGAGCCGCAGCGGGCGAGGGACGGCGCCGCGGCCATAAACGACGGTGTTGTCGGCGAGCAGCGAAAGCCGCTCGACCTCGGCGCCCATGATTTCGCAATAACGGCGCACCGCCTCGACATCGTCGGCGCGGCGCGCGGCGAGATCGGCATAGAGCCTGAGATTTGCGATGGGCGTGCGCAGATCATGCGACAGCCGCGCCGTCATCTCGCTCCTGAAATTGCTCTCACGTAAACGAGCGCGTTGCGTGCGCTGGACATGCCAGACGACGAAGAGCCAGCAGGCGATGAGCGGCACGATGATCGCGGTCAGCGGCAGGAAGCCCCAATGGGTTCCAGATGGCGGCGAGGCTTCCATATGCCAGCCGCCCATCGACCCGGTCAGCTCGGAAATGGCGGAGGTGCCGGCGGTGGTCGCACCGTGGCTCCAGATGGCCCGGCCGGCCGGATCGCGCAGCGTCAGAAACCAGCCGCCAAGCTGCATGGTTGCGCCGTTGAGCGCCACTTCGAGCACCGGATCGAGGGCGCTCTCGTCGAAGATGACGCAGATTTCGAGCGTGTCGGGTTCGCGCAGGCAGCGCACGAAGGAGAGCGCGAGATTGTCCGCGGTCCAGAAGCTCGTCGCTTTCGTGCCCTGTTGAGGGGGCGCCGCCAATTCCGAGCGCGCTGCCGCCAGCGCAGCTGAAAAGCGATGCAGCAGATCCTGCTCGGACGGGGTGGCGCCGGTCATCGGCGGAAAGACGCGCTGGTCGGCGCGCAGCACCAGAAGGAAGGTAGCTTCGTTCACATAGCTGGCGAGACGCAGCCGCGCGACGGAGTCTTGTTCGTTCTGCGAAGCGCTGCGTGCATCGGCAATGGTCGTATCGGCGCGACGCTCCACCGCGTGGCGCATGACCTGATCGAGCTTGCCGATCTCCTCGGTGGCGGTGGCCAGTTCATGGGTGCGGGTGACGGCGTAATCGGCGCCGATGAGCAGCGCCGCGAAAATGCCGAAGACGGCGAGGGGAAGCGCCAGCAAGACGGCGAACCAGGCGACCGTGCGGCGGCTTTCCTGGCGGTCGGCGTTCTCTTCCAAACCGCCTCCCAACCCCGTGCCTTGCGGACCGGAGCGACCCAGCCTCAATCCGCGCCGCAGGGCGAAACTGTTGCTCATTTCCCGGCCATCCTTTGGCAAAAGGATATAGAGAAGAGCGGCCAGGGCGCAATAACTTCAATAAGTTGGAGGCCCTTTCCGAAGGCCTTTCCGCGCGTCGCGGGTTCTTACAGAGTTCTTACAGCTTTCTTTCAGACGCCTGACCAATCGCCTGAGATTCGCGCTAGCATGGCTTCACTCGAATAGAAGCGAGGCGGCGGCATCTGGCAGGCACTTGTCAGGCAAGATGCCAATTACCAATTCCTACAGTATCAATCTCTGGGAGATTATCATGGCTTGGACCACCCCCTCGATCTGCGAAGTCTGCGTCGGCATGGAAGTCACCAGCTACGCTTCGGCCGAGATCTAAGACTTTAAGGCTCGGACCGCAGCGCTGCCGCACCCCCCCATTCCCGGTGGCGAGGGCGTTGATCCAGCCTAAGGTTTGATCTCATTCAGATCGAAAGACCTTCGCAATGGCCATCCTTCCGGGATGGCCATTTGCTTTTTGACTATGTCTTGGGCCATCCCCTCTGGGATGGCCATTTGCTTTGGGCCGTTGCGTGAGCCTTCCTCGGGAGCAGCCATTCGCTTTTTCTTGGCCTTGGCAAACGAAAATTGCGGGGGGCCGATTCGGCTTAAGCGATCGCTAACCAGGATCGGCGACTGTGCCCAAATGGTCGTGCGTCGGCGTCTTCGCGCTATTCTCTATCCTCTGTTGCTCTACTGCGTGTCCGGCGCCGTCGGGGGCTACTTCGTCTGGCATGCGGTCAATGGCGAGCGCGGCCTGAAGGCGAGCGAGGATTACGAGCATAAGATCGCATCCCTGAAGGACGAACTCGCCACCTATAAGGACGAGCGGCGGCGCTGGGAGCTGAAGGTCAATCTTCTGCGCGGCCAGACCATTGACCAGGATCTGCTCCAGGAAGAGGCCGAGGCGCAGCTCGGCCGCATCGGGAAGAACGATCTCGTCGTCATCTTCGATCATCCCTCCCGCTGAGGCCGGCCAAAGTGAGCTGTGGGTGGCGCGTGATTCGCGCATTGCCCGTGGCCGCGGCAAGGTAAGATCACGTGCCTGTGCTTGCCGCCGCCGCTGGCTGTCATTTGGCCGCCACCTCTTCAAAGCATAATCTAAGCTGTCGCCCTAAGTCCCGCTGGAACAATATGTTTCGGCCTGCTCCATCAAGTTGGAGGGATGTAACTTTTGGCCGCTCGCCAGAGCGCGCAAGGCGCTGTATTTTGCATGCCGACATTCGAGAAGGGATTCCAATGGCCGTCGCATCGAACGGAGCGAGCAAGCCCGCCAAGGCCGCCGCGGCTCCGTCATCTCCATCCTCTTTGCCCATCGCTCAATTCAGCCTCGAGGAAGAACTCGCCGTTTATCGCGACATGCTGCTGATCCGCCGGTTCGAGGAGAAGGCGGGCCAGATGTATGGCATGGGCCTCATCGGCGGCTTCTGCCATCTCTACATCGGCCAGGAGGCGGTGGTCGTCGGCATGATGCGGGCGGCGAAGCCGGGCGATCAGACTGTCACCGGCTATCGCGATCACGGCCATATGCTCGCCTGCGGCATCGATCCGAAGGCCGTGATGGCCGAGCTGACCGGGCGTCGCGGCGGCCTTTCGAAAGGCAAGGGCGGCTCGATGCATATGTTCTCGCGCGAGAAGAACTTCTTCGGCGGGCATGGCATCGTCGGCGCGCAGGTGCCGATCGGAACCGGCCTCGCCTTCGCCAATCTCTATCGCGGCAACGACAACGTCTCCTTCACCTATTTCGGCGACGGCGCGGCGAACCAGGGGCAGGTCTATGAGAGCTTCAACATGGCGGAGCTTTGGAAGCTGCCGGTGATCTTCGTAATCGAGAACAATCTCTATGCGATGGGCACATCGGTGCAGCGGGCGTCCGCGGAAACCCATCTCGCAAAGCGGGGCATCTCCTTCAACATCCCCGGCCATCATATCGACGGCATGGATGTGCGGGCGGTGACGGCCGCCGCGAAGGAAGCCGCCGAATGGTGCCGCGCCGGCAAGGGCCCGATCATTCTTGAAATGCAGACCTATCGCTATCGCGGCCATTCCATGTCCGATCCGGCGAAATATCGGTCGAAGGAAGAAGTCCAGAAGATGCGTGAGGAGCATGACCCGATCGAGCAGGTCCGGGCTCGGCTGCTCGCCGACAAATCGACGTCCGAGGACGCGCTGAAAGAGATCGACGCTTCGGTGCGTGCGATCGTCGCCGAGGCGGCGGAATTTGCGACGCATGATCTCGAACCGGATCCGTCCGAACTCTACACCGACGTATTGCTCTGAGGCGCCGCCAACATGTCGATCAATATTTTGATGCCGGCCCTGTCGCCGACCATGGAACAGGGCAAACTCGCGAAATGGCTCAAGAAAGAGGGCGATAAGATCAAATCCGGCGATGTGCTCGCCGAGATTGAGACCGATAAAGCGACGATGGAAGTCGAGGCGATCGACGAGGGCGTGCTTGCAAAGATCGTCGTGCCGGAAGGCACCGAGAATGTCGCAGTCAACAGCCTGATCGGCGTGATCGCCGCCGACGGCGAGCCGATCACTATTTCAGCGCCTACAGCCGCGCCGGCCGCTGCCGCCGCCCCTGCGCCCCAACAGGTGCCGCCGCAACCGGCGCCGATCGTGGTGCCGATCGCCAAGCCAGCAACGCCGGAGACCGATGTTCCGCCCGGCACGCAAATGGTGACGATCACCGTGCGCGAAGCCTTGCGCGATGCCATGGCCGAGGAGATGCGCCGCGACGACAGCGTCTTCGTGATGGGCGAGGAGGTTGCCGAATATCAGGGCGCCTATAAGATCACGCAAGGGTTGTTGGACGAGTTCGGCAAAAGGCGCGTCGTCGATACGCCGATCACCGAACATGGCTTTGCCGGCCTCGGCATTGGCGCCGCCATGGCAGGCCTGAAGCCGATCGTCGAATTCATGACCTTCAATTTCGCCATGCAGGCGATGGATCAGATCATCAATTCGGCCGCCAAGACGCATTATATGTCGGGCG
>JBKQRA010000076.1:0-20765 GCA_052144065.1 Methylovirgula sp.
TCTCGTGCTGCTCTCGACGCTCGGCATGTCGATGCTGATCTCGGCGGCGGGATTGATCGCGCTCTATCTCGGCCTCGAATTGATGTCGCTCGCGCTTTACGTCATCGCTGCCTTCCATCGCGACGACAGCCGCGCCACGGAAGCCGGCCTCAAATATTTCGTCCTCGGCGCCTTGTCGTCCGGCATGCTGCTCTATGGCGCCTCGCTGCTTTATGGCTTTGCCGGCACGGTCTCCTTCGCGGGCATCGCGGCAGTGCTGAAGGGGCCGCCGGGCATCGGCGTCATCTTCGGTCTCGTCTTTCTCTTTGCCGGCCTCGCTTTCAAGATGTCGGCCGTGCCGTTCCATATGTGGACGCCCGACGTCTATGAGGGCGCGCCGACGCCGGTGACTGCCTTCTTCGCTTCGGCGCCGAAGCTCGCCGCTGTCGCGATCACCGTCCGCGTAGTCATGACCGCCTTTCCTGGCATCACCATGCAGTGGCAGCAGATCGTCGTCTTCATCTCCATCCTGTCGATGGCGCTCGGCTCTTTCGCTGCGATCGGCCAGAGCAATATCAAGCGCCTGATGGCCTATTCCTCCATCGGCCACATCGGCTTCGCGCTCGTCGGCCTTGCGGCCGGAACGGAGACGGGCGTTGCCGGTGTGCTCGTCTATATGAGCATCTATCTCGTCATGACGCTCGGCACTTTCGCGGCCATCCTGTCGATGCGTGTCAATGGCAAAGCGGTCGAAGCGATCACCGATCTTTCGGGCCTGGCGCGCACCGACGGCACTATGGCGTTCTTCCTCGCGATGATGATGTTCTCGCTTGCGGGAATTCCGCCGCTTGCGGGCTTCTTCGCCAAATTCTATGTCTTCAACGCCGCGATCCAGGCGCATCTCTACGGTCTCGCGGTCATCGGCTTCCTGACTTCGGTCGTGGCCGCAGTCTATTATCTGCGCGTCGTCAAGCTCATGTATTTCGACGAGCCGGCGCCCGCCTTTGATCGCGCCCCGCCCGTACAGCGTGCCGTGCTGGCGATTTCGGGCATCTTGGTGACCTTCCTTTTCGCCTATCCGGCGCCGGTCATCGAAGCGGCGAGCGCCGCGGCCAAATCGCTGTTTTGATCGCGGAGAGGATAGCCCAAGGGCGTGAACCACAGTATCCCGTTTCGTCTCGGCGACCTCGCGCAGCAACGCGGCTTTCGGCTCTTTGTCTTCGACGAATTAGGCTCGACCAATGACGAGGCGATGCGGGCGGCGCGCAGCGGCGATGCAGGTCGCGCATGGTTCGTCGCACGAACGCAGTTGCGCGGACGCGGCCGGCAGGGCCGGCAATGGGTCTCGCCAAGCGGCAATCTCTATGCGAGCCTGTTGCTCTTCGATGCGGTCGTGCCGCAGATTGCGCCACGTCTTGGTTTTGTCGCGGGAGTTGCGCTGGCATGTGCTTTGCGTGAATGTATAGGCGATGACAAGAAGTTGCGGCTCAAATGGCCGAATGACGTTCTCTACGACGGCGCCAAGCTTGCCGGCATTCTGCTCGAAAGCACCACCCTGCCGGGCGTCGGTTTCGCTTGCATTATGGGCATCGGCGTGAACTGCGCGAGCCGGCCGAGCGATCTTGCCTATAGGGCGATAGCTTTGGCCGATATTGCCGCGCCCTCGCAGACGCCCCACGATATTTTCAAATCTCTCTCGGATGCGTTGGTCGACCGCCTCGATATTTTTGCTGGCGGGGCGGGCTTTGCGACCATTCGCGACGAGTGGCTCGCGACAGCCGCGGGTCTTGATGAGACGATCCGTGTCAATCTGGCTCGCGAGTCTCTGACCGGGATCTTTCGCGGCATCGACGACGAGGGCCGGCTGATCCTCGAATCCGGCGGCACGAAGCGCAGCATCGAAGCGGGCGATGTGTGGCTCGGCGTTTCAAAAAGTGAAAACGGCAGCGAAGGCGAGGCGGATGCGCGGGACTGATGAATTGGTCTTCGTGCCGCTCGGCGGCCTCGGCGAGATCGGGATGAATCTCGCGCTTTACGGTCTCGGGCCCAAGGGCGAACGCAAATGGCTCCTGGTCGACTGCGGCGTGACCTTCGCCGGCCCACAGGAGGCGGGCATCGATATCATCGTGCCGGACCCGCGCTATCTCGGCCAGATCCAGCGCAACATCGTCGCCGGCATCATCACCCATGCGCATGAGGATCATATCGGCGCCGTCGCCGATCTCTGGCCCTGGCTCAAATGTCCGCTCTATGCGACGCCTTTTGCCGCCGGGCTTTTCGAGGCGCGTGGCCTCAATGATTCGGCGGCGCAGCAGATCCCGATGAAGGCGGTCCCGCAAGGAACGCGGCTGGCGCTCGATCCTTTCGATGTCGAATTGGTGCCGGTCGCGCATTCGATTCCCGAAGCCTGCGCGCTGGCGATTCGCACGCGGCTCGGCACTGTGCTGCATACGGGCGATTGGAAGATCGATCCGGAGCCGGGGCTCGGCGCCAAGACCGATATCCAGAGGCTCACCGAGATCGGCGATGAGGGCGTCCTCGCACTCATCTGCGATTCGACCAATATTCTGCGCGACGGCATCAGCCCCTCGGAGGGCGATGTCGCCAAGGCCTTGCAAGAGGTCATCAGAAAGGCGCGGGGCCGGGTGGTTGTGACGACCTTCGCCTCGAATGTCGCGCGGCTGCGGGCCGTCGCGCTCGCGGCGAGCGCCGCCGGCCGCAAAGTGGTACTGGTCGGGCGCGCGATGGAGCGTGTCGTCGGCGTCGCACGCGAATGCGGCTATCTCGAAGACGTCCCGCCGTTTCTTTCCGGCGAGGCCTTTTCGGCGCTGCCGCGCGACGAGATCGTCGTGCTCGCAACCGGCAGCCAGGGCGAGAGCCGCGCTGCCATCGCCCGCATTTCGGAAGATGAGCATCCGATCGTGAAGCTCGCGCCAGGCGACAGCGTGATCTTTTCCTCGCGCACCATTCCCGGCAATGAGCGCGACGTCGGCCGCATCATCAATAATCTCATCAAGCAGGGCGTCGAAGTCATCACCGACCGCATGGCGCTGATCCATGCGTCGGGCCATCCGCGCCGCGGCGAGGTCGCGCAATTCTATCGATGGATCCGGCCGAAGATCGCCATCCCCGCGCATGGCGAAGAGCTGCATCTGAGCGAACATGCGAATTTCGCGGTCGAAGCGGGCGCACAATATGTCGTCAAGGCGCATGACGGCGATGTCGTGCTTCTGGCGCCGGGCGATCCCTGCATCGTCGATGAAGTGCATGCGGGCCGTCTCGCCAAGGACGGCAATGCGCTTGTACCGATCGGCGACGAGAGCCTGCGCATGCGGCAGAAGCTGGCCTTCTCCGGCATCGTCACTATAGCGCTCGCCGTCGACCGTAAGGGCGAAATGGTTGGCATTCCGGATATCGTGCTCGCGGGCCTGCCGGCGAGGACGGGCACAGGCGCGAAGCTCGAAGAGGTCGTCGACGAGGCTGTGTTCCAGACCTTCGATGGATTGCCGCGGCCGCAGCGCCGCGACGCCAACGTCGTCTCGACCGCGCTCGAAAAAGCGGTGCGCAATTCCGTTGCCACCGCCTGGGGCAAGAAGCCCGCCGTGCATGTGCTGGTGGTCGAAGTCTAGGACCTTGACGCTTGCGACCGTATCAGCCGGCGCGCATGATGGGTCGTATCGCTCCGCCAACGCAGATCATCTTATCCCATGACGCGAGACAGCGGCTCTCGGCATCGCTTTGCGCCCACGCGCCGATTCTTTGTTGCGACGGCGGCCGCAGCTCTCATGGCGCAAGCAACCGCGAACCGCGCTGTGGCGCGTCGGTTTGGCGTCGATAGCACTCCGCTGCTTCAGCATCTGATCGATCGCGCGGCGAAAAGCGGCCGCGCCGTGACCATTCCTGCCGGCATCACCTATGTCTCGACATTGCATCTTCCTGGCAATGTTCATCTCGTCGGTGCCGGGCGCTCGAGCCGGCTCGTTTCGACCGGTGCCGGCCCGATGCTCACGGCGGAACGCGCGGAGACAGTCGTCATCGAGAATGTCGGTTTCGAGGGAAGCGGACTGGCGCTTGGCGGCGAGCACGGGCTCGTCGAAGCGCATGACGTCGCCGACTTTCGCTTTATCGGCTGCAGCATCGATCATGTCGCTGGCTATGGTCTCAAGCTTGAGAATTGCGGCGGCCAGGTCAAGGGCTCGAGCTTTCGCGTCATCGCCGAGGCGGCTCTGTTCTCGACGAATGGCTCGGGCCTCTCGGTGCTCGACAATCAGATCGAAGACTGCGGCAATAACGGCATTCAGATCTGGCGCTCGGAAAAGGGCGAGGACGGGACGGTTCTGCGCGGCAATCGCATCAGCCATATCCGCGCCAATCGCGGCCGCGACGGCCCCTTCGGCAATGGGATCAATGTCTTCTGCGCGGCGGGCGTCATCTGCGAGAACAATGACGTGAAGGGCTGCGGCTTTTCGGCGATCCGCTACAATGCATCGTCGAATGCGCTGATCTCGGCCAACACCTGCAGCGATCTTGCCGAGGTCGCGATCTATCTCGAGTTTGGTTCGCTCGGCGCAGTCGTGCAACGCAATTTCGTCGATGGAGCCTCCTCCGGCATTTCGATCACCAACGTCGAGCCGGGCGGGCGCATCGCGACCTGCAACGGCAACACGCTGCGCAATCTCGGCCGGCCCAATCCGCAGCGCAATGGCATTTACGGCATCGGGATTCAGATCGAGGAAGATACGGTTGCAAGCGGCAATGCCATCGATCATGCTCTGATCGGCATGCGGCTCGGCTTCGGCAGCGTGCTGCGCAATGTGATTGCGTCGAACAATGTGATTTCCGATTGCGGCGTTGGCATCGATGTCACGGTGGTGCCGAAGACGGGGCCGGCTTCGATCCTCGCCAATACGATCACCGGCGCGAAACATGGCGCGATCGTCGGCATGGAATGGGATAAGATCGTGGTCTTCGATCTGATAAAAAACGCAGCGCGCTATCCGCAGCTCAAGATCGCCGATAATCAGGTGAAATGAGGAGCCGGTGTTCCGCCTAGCGTCTCGCTGACCAGCCAATACTCCATCTTGATGCTGACAATCTCCACCTACATCTTTAAACTCAACACAAAATAAAAAATCCCGTCGAGTCATTCCCGTGTCGCGCATTTTTTTAAGTCATTCGAGCGCCAATAATGCCGAGGCCGTCGCTCTGCGCAACTGGCTGGCGCATGAGGGCTGGAAGGACGAGATTTTCCTCGATCTTGATGCCCAGCGCGGCATTGTCGCCGGCGAGCGATGGGAGCGCGCGCTCAACGAAGCAGCGAACCGCTGCGAGGCCGTACTATTCCTCGTTTCCCGGGCATGGCTTGCCTCCCGCTGGTGCCTCAAGGAATTCAACCTCGCGCATCATTTGGGCAAGCGGCTGTTTGGCGTACTCATCGAGGATTTATCCGTCGATGATCTGCCGGCGGATCTCGCCGGGACCTGGCAAGTCGTTCGCCTCGCGACAGGCCGCGATCATGTCATGTTACGTGCGATTTTGCCGGTCACCCATGATGAGGTACATGTCACCTTTTCGGCGGAGGGATTGCAGCGGCTCAAGCATGGTCTGGAAGAAGCCGGCCTCGATCCGAAATATTTCGCTTGGCCGCCACAGAACGATCCGAACCGGCCGCCGTATCGTGGTCTGCGTCCGGTAGAAGCGGAAGATGCCGGCATTTTCTTCGGGCGCGATGCGCCGATCGTCGAGGCGCTCGACAGGCTGCGCGGCTTGCGCGAGGCGGTTGCGCCGCGGCTTATCGTGATCCTAGGCGCTTCCGGCGCTGGAAAATCGTCCTTCCTGCGGGCTGGCCTTTTGCCGCGACTTGCGCGCGACGACCGGCATTTCCTGCCCTTGCCGATTGTCCGGCCGGAGCGGGCAGCCCTCTTTGGTGAGACTGGTCTCCTTCATGCAGTTGAAGGCGCGTTCCAAGCGGCCGGCATCGCCACGACGCGCGCGAAACTCCGCGCGGCGATCGAAGGCGGAGTCGCGACGCTGCGGCCACTGCTGCAGATGCTGGTCGATAGAGTGACGCCAAGCGAGCTTGATACTGATACTAAGCCGAAGCCGCCGAGCCTCATCCTATCAATCGATCAGGGCGAAGAGCTGTTCCTTGCGGAAAGCCAGGAGGAGGCACATGCTTTTCTCGCGATGCTGCGCGAGTTGCTTCTTGAAGATTCGCCAGCATTGATCGTTGTGATCGCAATCCGCTCCGATTCTTACGGCCATTTGCAGGAAGCAAAGCTCTTCGATGGGATTCGCAAGCTTCCTTTCGATCTCGGTCCTATGCCGAAGGGTTCTTATGCCGAGGTGATCAAAGGGCCTGCACATCGGCTCGAAGGGACACCGCGGAAGCTCACGATCGAAGGGGCTTTGGTCGAGGCGCTGCTCGCCGATGTCGAGGCAGGCGGGGCTAAGGACGCTTTGCCGCTGCTCGCCTTCACGCTGGAGCGTCTCTATGTCGAGCATGGCGGCGATGGCGATCTGACGCTTGCCAAATATCGAAGCCTTGGCGGCATCAAGGGGTCGATCGAAGCGGCGATCGAACATGCTTTCAAGGCTGCGGATACGGACCCGGCGATTTCGAGAGATCGGGTAGCACGTTTGGCACTCTTGCGCCGGGGCCTCATTCCCTGGCTTGCTGGCATTGATCCTGACACGGGCGCGCCGCGCCGCCGTGTCGCGCGTCTGTCGGAGATTCCGGTCGAGTCGCGGCCGTTGATCCAGCATCTCGTCGAGCAGCGGCTTCTCGCGACCGATGTTGCCAAAGACACAGGCGAGACAACGATCGAGCCAGCGCATGAAGCGCTGCTGCGGCAATGGGACTTGCTGGCGGGCTGGCTCAAAGAGGATTCGGCGCTGCTTGCTGTGCTGGAGGGCGTCAAGCGCGCAAGCCGAGATTGGGTTGCAAATGGTAAGACCAATGCGTGGCTTACACATGTGACAGGGCGGCTCGAGGCCGCCGAACGGCTACGCGATCGACCTGACCTCGCTGCCAATCTGGAGGAAACGGATCGCGCTTATCTCGCGGCCTGCCGCACGGCAGAGGCGGCCTCTCGCGCGCGGGTACGGCGCGTGCAGGCGGCGGCTTATGTCGGTCTCGTCATCATCATTTTGGGGCTCGTCGGCTTTATCAATCAGGCCTTCATCGGGGAGGAATGGCGCCTGTGGGTTACGGAGGCCATTTATAGGGCGAAGGTGTTTTCGGGGCATGCGCTTACCCCACAAGCCGAGGCGGCGTTAAAGCCGGGGCAGGTGTTCAAGGAATGCGCCGCCAACTGTCCCGACATGGTCGTCATTCCAGCCGGCGCCTTCATGATGGGCTCGCCAACGAGCGAACCAGGACATCAGCTTGTTGAAGAGCCGCAACACAAAGTCACTGTTGCCAAGCCCTTTGCAGTTGCGAAATATGATGTGACCTTTGCGGAATGGGACGCGTGTGTTTCGGTCGGCGCTTGCCCGCTGAGACCCGGGGCCGGCACTGACGCCGGCTGGGGAAGAGCCACGAGACCGGCGATCTTTGTATCCTGGGACGATGCGCAAGCCTATGTGGCCTGGCTCAGGCGGATGACCGGCAAGGACTACCGTTTGCTTTCCGAATCGGAATGGGAATATGCGGCGCGGGCGGGCACAGAGAGCGCCTATTATTGGGGCAATGAGATCGGCCAGAATAATGCCGATTGTAATGGCTGCGGCAGCCAATGGGACAATAAGCAGACGGCGCCGGTCGGTTCGTTCAAGCCGAATGCCTTCGGCCTTTATGACATGGCGGGGAACGTGTTTTCATGGGTCGAGGATTGCGTCCACATTAAATATGACGGCGCACCGGCGGATAGCTCGGCTTGGAGAACCGGAGATTGCAGTCGCCGCCTCCTCCGCGGCGGTTCCTGGAGCGGTATTCCACATTTTCTCCGCGCTGCGTACCGTGCGGCGTACACCCCAGGCTACCGAAACAACTTCAGCGGATTTCGGTTGGCCAGAACGTTAATTCCTTGAGGCGCTCGCGGCCCTCCCCGGCAAGGGGAGAAGGTTAGCCCCCACTACGCAAACAAATACGCATCCATCGATAGCACGCCATATTGATAAGAGTGGTGCAGCCGTTTGCCTTTGGCGCCTTCGCCCGCCGCGCCCATGGCGAGCGGGAAGGGGAGGAAATGCTCCGGCGTCGGATGGTTCTTCTTCGCGTCGGGCGCGAGACCGAGCCAGTCGGCGATGTCGTCTATGGCGCCGGCTTCGGCCTTCTGATGCACCCAATCGGCAAAGCCCGACACCCAAGGCGGCGTCGGCGCATCGACGGCAAAATTGTTTTTGGCGATCGCGTCGAGACTATGCGTGATACTGCCGGAACCGATGATGAGAATCCCATGATCGCGCAGCGGTGCGAGTGCGCGGCCGACCATGATGTGATGGCCGGCGCCGCCATCACGCTGAATGGACAGCTCGACGACCGGAATATCGGCGTCCGGATACATGAGCGCGAGCGGCACCCAGGCGCCATGATCAAAACCGCGGCCCAGGACCTCCTGCGACTCGAAGCCGGCATCGGCGAGAAGATCGGCGGCAACCGCGGCAAGGCCGGGCGCGCCGAGCGCCGGATATTTCACATTGTAGAGTTCGTCCTCGAATCCCGTGAAATCATAGATCATCTCGGGATGATCGCTGGCGGTGAAGGCCGGGTTCGGCATTTCGAAATGCGCCGAGGCGATGAGGATGGCGCGCGGGCGCTCGATCTCGCCGCCGAGCTTTGTCAGGAACTCGCGCGCCGGGCTCTTCTGCTGGAGCAGGCTCGGCGCGCCATGGGAGAGGAAGAGTGTGGGTAGAGAGGCCATGGAGCTTTCGTGGCAGGTTTCGTGCCGGGGGACGATCCTTTCCCCGGCAAAGAACAGTATTACGCAAAGCGTATCGGATGGAGGTCGGGATTTCGGCCGCCGGCCGCCACCCTGCCTCGGCCCCTCATCGCGGGAGCGTCTTCTCCCGACGATATACCGCGATTGTGCCCGGAACGTTAGAGATCCTGTCAGGAAGAATTAGATCCGGCCGCCGCTTTTTCAGCGATTGGCTGATCGTCTCGATTTCCTCGAGATAAGGACGATAAATTACGTCTAAGCCCAATTGAAGATTATCGCCAAACGCGTTGTAGGTGCTCCAAACGCCGCTCTCGTCAAGAAACAGAGAGCTGAAATGATAGAAGATCAATGGCGCGGCATCGACTAGGACGCGATCACCGAGGGTGAGTGAGTGGCCTGCAATGTTCCACCACGCCAAATTTGCCCCAGCATGTTGGATGATGTGAGTTCCGGGATAACGCTGCGGCCAGGCGGTTAGGTAACCTTGGTTCATGAACCGCCCGTCGGGCTCGGCCACTTCTTTGCACCATTGGAAGCAGTCGGCGCGATAATCGGCAAGACAACGCAGTCCAATCGGATCATTTCGCCAATAGATGAAACCTGCGTTGAAACGACCGTATTTCTCCAGATTTTCATAGTGCCTGCTAAATCGATGCGGCGAGATCGCAATCGACGCATCTCCGATTTCAGTAAAAAGGGACTCCGGAGACGCGAAAAAGCGAGTGTCGGCGTCGATATGAGCGACCGCAACAAGATTGGGTCGTAAATTCAGAACGTAGAGCGGGAGGACAGCCTTATGTGTAGCGTAAAAGGCCTTCCGTTCTCTATCGGCGTATTCGATGAGTTTCGGCTCGAAATCATATATCTCTTGAGCTGATAAGGTGATGATATTCTCGTCGCCAAGTTCAGCGACGATTTCGCGTGCTGCTTGATCAAAGCAGAGCGCAAAAATCTCCGAGTTAGGGTCATGGCTGCGCAGCGATCGCAACATGACGATTGCGAATGCGAGATAACGTTGATCGAAATAAGTGACGTAGGCCCGGGGTCCGATGGTCATGAGATGACGAGCGAATGGAGGTGACGGCGCAGCAATTCGCGCTGTTCAAGAAGCTCGCTGTCAGACCGGTTTGCCCAAAACGACAGTCGTTCGCGAAGCCGCGCAACTTCGAAGCCGATGTCGATGCAAGTCGGTGCTAGGCCGAAGAAGGAGCGCGAAAGCCAGGAAGATGTAGACCCAAGTCTGGCATGCTGCGCCAGGATCAAGTCGGACGGTACGGGCAACCCGTCGTCGTGCACGCGCGCGAGGCCCCCGAACCCAAACCGAATGCCACGCCCCCGCACCAGATCCGAAACCATCGCCAAAAGATCAGAAGCCACCAACTCAAACTGATTGGTCACTCCTGTCGACAACTGAAGATCATTGAGGCCGACCATTACTTCGTCGATGCCGGGCACAGCGAGTATGTCATACAAGCGGACGACTGAGGCGGCAGTTTCCAACAAAAGTGTCACTTTCGCGCGGGCATCAACAAGTCGAACAAATTTTTCGACCTCCGCAGCGGTGCTGAAGAATGGGAGCATCAGTACAGTGGCTCGGAAGGCCAGCGCCGATTCCACTTCCTTTTTCGAGCCATCATGTAGCGGATTGAGGCGAGCAAATAATGCAGCCCGACGTACGACTGATGCCAATCGATCGAGATCGACGAGTTCATGATCGGAAATGCGCGCGTTCGGCAGGTGACCCTGGCGTGCTGACTTGTCGAGCCGTTCGATGTCGATACCGATTTGATCAACACCGGCAGCGTCGGCGCGCGCTGCCAACACCACATCATTCGTGATTAATGTGAGGCGAAACTCATCACCAAAGTCGGCCATCGGACATCACGATCAAAGGATGTCAGGTATTTCTGCAGCGTGCGGCGCCAAGCGCCAATTGTCCGGTCGCTCATGATCGTAGAGTTCATTGAAGATATTGATGTATCCCGCGGGTGCGCCGCTTTCGTTTCGCAGGCCGTGCCAGACTCCGGGGGGAACCACCACCATCACCGGCCGAAGCGCTCCAATGCGCACAATCTCAACGGCGTCTTTAGTGGGCGAGCCGCTGCGGCTATCCCAGAGCGCGAGCTTTATGCTCCCGTTGACGCCAATAATGTGATCAATTTGGTTGGCATGCGCGTGCCAATCCGTGACGGCTCCTGGGTTTAGCTGCACCCAATTTACCTGCCGCACGTCGATGCCTGCGATCGGCCAATCTGTTCGAAAGACCTCCGTCAAAGAGCCGCTGCGCGTCATGACGTTGCCGAGCTCATGTACGTGAACGCCAGCGATTTTAGAGGCCAACCTGCCTCCACCCGGCAAAACGGTTTGAACGTCTTTTATGCCCAAGGAAGACATTCAGATTGGACTCCCTGCAATAAAACCGGTGCGGGCGATAGCTTCGGATAATTCCTTTGATAGATGCGTAATTTATCCGCTGGATGCAACCCATTGCGGATCTCTCTCGGGATGACGCGATAGGGCTGCCGCTCGATCCGAGCCAGAGGCGTGACAATGGCAATCGGATTATCGGGACGCTTCTCTATGGGGAAGGCCGCTAATCCTACTCCGCCGCGCGAACCTCTTCCTTCGTCCGATTGAGACGCTCGGCCTTGAGGAGCTCCGCCACCAGGAAAGCGATCTCGATCGCCTGCTCGGCATTGAGGCGCGGATCGCAATAGGTGTGGTAGCGGTCCGATAGATCCGCCTCCGAGATCGCGCGGGCGCCGCCGGTGCATTCGGTGACGTTCTTGCCAGTCATCTCGAGATGCACGCCGCCGGCATAAGTGCCTTCGGCCTGATGGACGGCGAAGAAGGTGCGGATCTCGCTGATGATGCGATCGAAAGGCCGCGTCTTGTAGCCGCCCGCCGCCTTGATCGTATTGCCATGCATGGGATCGCAGGACCACAGCACATTGCGGCCTTCGCGTTTGACCGCGCGCAGAAGAGTCGGCAGATGTTCGGCCGCCTTGTCGGCGCCGAAGCGGCAGATCAGCGTGAGGCGTCCGGGCTCATTCTCGGAGTCGAGCACATCGATCAGCTTCAACAGCTGGTCGGGCCTGAGCGACGGGCCGCATTTCAAGCCGAGCGGGTTCTTCACGCCACGCGCATATTCGATATGTGCATGATCGATCTGCCGCGTGCGGTCGCCGATCCAGATCATATGGCCCGACGTCGCGTAAGGATCGCCGGTCGTCGAATCGATGCGGGTCAGCGCCTCTTCATAGCCGAGCAGCAGCGCTTCGTGCGAGGTGTAGAAATCCGTCTGCCGCAGCTCCTGATGCGCTTCCGGGTCCAAGCCGATGGCGCGCATGAAACCGAGCGTCTCGGTGATGCGGTCGGCCAATTCCTGATAGCGCGCCGATTGCGGGCTGTCCTTGATGAAGCCCAGCATCCAGCGATGCGCATTTTCGAGATTGGCATAGCCGCCGGTCGCGAAGGCGCGGATGAGATTGAGCGTCGCCGCCGATTGCCGATAGGCGTCGAGCTGCCGGGCCGGATCGGGCGTGCGGGCGGCTTCGGTGAAGGCGATGTCGTTGACGATGTCGCCGCGATAGCTCGGCAGCGAAATGTCGCCACGCTTTTCCATCGGCTCGGAGCGCGGCTTGGCGAATTGCCCGGCGACGCGGCCGACCTTCACGACGGGCGAGGCCGCGGCAAAGGTCATCACCACCGCCATCTGCAGGAAGACGCGGAAGAAATCACGGATATTGTCGGCGGCGTGCTCGGCGAAGGCTTCGGCGCAATCGCCGCCCTGGAGCAAAAACGCTTCGCCCTTCGCGGCCTTGCCCAGCATGGCTTTCAACTTGCGGGCCTCGCCGGCAAAGACGAGCGGCGGGAAGGTGCTAAGCTGGCGTTCCACCTCGGCCAAGGCCGCTTTGTCGGGATAGACGGGCGCCTGCTCGATGGGCTTTGCCCGCCAAGAGTCAGGTGTCCAATGTTCGCTCGCCATCGTCTCAATCCAAATCGTAAGCTTTGTCAGCTGTTTAGCTTAAAGTGCCAGGATCAGGCCTTATAGCATGTGGGGCGCCGTAAAAGCGACTGCAATTGGGCAGAGGCGCCGGTCTCTTTCCCGAGGACACAGATCTCCGATCAGAGCGCGGTTTTGCCGGCCGCATCTGCTCCATAGCGCAGCCCGTCGACCAGCAGCGCGACCATGCGGCGCGCCTGGGCGGCATCGCCATCGCTCGCCGGCACGGCGAGGCGAGCGGCTGCGAGCAACAGCTCGCCGGCGTCTACATCGTCACGCACCACGCCCGCCGCAGCGGCGGTGTCGAGCAGGCTGCGCAGAGCCGGTGTCAGCCGGCTCAGAAAATAATCCGGGAGCGACGCATAGGCAGGATTGCCCGAATGCAGCGCCGCGCCCAGGCCGCGCTTGGTCATGATGAAGTCCACCAGGCGCTGCATCCACAAGGCGAGAGCCGCACCCGGCTCATGATCCGCAGCGAGCGCCGCGACGGCATCGGCGCAGGCATCCACCTCCTGGCGGAGGATAGCCTTGATGAGATCCGAGCGCTGCGGGAAGTGACGATAGACGGTGCCGACGCCGACGCCCGCCTTCTCGGCGATCTCGCGCACCGGGGCGTCGACGCCCGATGTCGCGAACACTGCCAAAGCCGCGCGCAGAAGCGCATCCATATTGCGCCGCGCATCGGCGCGCACGGGACGGCTGTCTTCGCCAGGGCGCTCCTTGTCGTCAGGCGAACGCGTCGCTTCGTCGCTCAAATCTACCCCTTCTTGCCAAGCGGAACATTGTTCCGTATAAATGGAGCCACGTTCCGTTTTGCTTTTACAGCAGCGGACGCAGTTTCGCCAGAGTCCAAGGAAGGAGATGAGGATGCACTACCGACCCCTTGGCCGGACCGGCATAAAGGTCAGCCCCTATTGCCTTGGCGCAATGATGTTCGGCGCCATCGGCAATCCGGATCATGACGACGCCATCCGGATCATTCACAAGGCGCTCGACGCGGGCATCAATTTCATCGACACGGCCGACCGCTACAACCGGGGCGAGTCGGAAGAGATCGTCGGCAAAGCGCTCAAAGGTCGGCGCGACTCTGTCGTGCTGACCACGAAGGTCCATGGTCCGATGGGAGATGACCCCAATCAGCAGGGCAACTCGCGGCGTTGGCTCACCCGTGCCGTGGAAGATTCTTTGCGCCGGCTGCAGACGGACTACATCGATCTTTACCTCATTCATCGGCCGGCCCCGGATACCGACATCGAAGAGACGCTCGCCGTGCTCACCGATCTGATGCGTGCGGGCAAAGTTCGCGCGATCGGTTCATCGACCTTTCCGGTCTCCGAGATAATCGAAGCGCAATGGGTTTCGGAGCGGCGGGGCCTCGCGCGCTTTCGCATTGAGCAGCCACCCTATTCGATCCTGGATCGCGGCATTGAACGCGAAGTGCTCCCGGTCTGCGAGCGTTACGGGATTGGGACGATGGTCTGGAGCCCGCTGGCGAAAGGCTTGCTGACGGGCCGCTACCGCAAGGGGCAGGTGCCGCCCGACAGCCTGCGCGTCAAATATTTTCCGCGGCAGATGTCCGACGAACGCAGCCTCGAAGCGATCGAGCAATTGATTGTCCTCGCCAATGAGGCGGGCCTGTCGCTTACTCATATGGCGATGGCCTTCGTCATCGCCCATCCCGGCGTCACATCGGCCATTCTCGGGCCGCGCACGATGCAGCATCTCGACGATGTGCTTGCCGGCGCCGACGTCCGTCTCAGCGATGATGTGTTGGACAGGATCGATCAGATCGCACCGCCCGGTACCGATGTCGGATTGAATGAGGCGGCTTATAATCCGCCGGCGGTCCTCAAGGCAGAGCTACGGCGGCGTGCGGTGACCGAGCGCGCCGCTGCTTAGACCCTAAGAAACAGCGCTCCGGAAGCCAGGCGCCTCGTGAGACGGCCATGGAACATTGCCTATTCAAAGGAGATGACGATGCGCGATAAACGCGTGGCCCTGGTCACTGGGGCCAATCAAGGCGTCGGTTTTCAGGTCGCAAAGGAGCTCGTGGCAAACGGGCTCACTGTGCTGGTCGGGTCACGCAATCTCGAGCGCGGTGAAGCCGCGGTCAAGGATATTGGGCACGGAGCTATCGCGCTTCAGCTTGACGTGACGGATCCAGTTTCGATTGCCGCCGCGGCGGAGCGCATCCGCAAGGAGTTTGGCCGTCTCGATCTACTCATCAACAACGCGGCTATCTCGAACACGAGAAAGGGCAATTTGTCCTTGCAGGAGTACGCTCAGATAACGCTCGCCAGCAACGCGTCCCTCGATGAGATACGCGCTGTGTGGGAAACTAACGTGTTCGGCGTCGTCGCCGTTTATCAGGCGATGCTGCCGCTCCTCCACAAATCGGCGGATGCTCGTATCGTCAATGTCTCGAGCGCCGTTGGGTCACTGACGCTGAATGCGGATAAGGCCTACTCCTACCACGCGTTCTTCGGCCCTGTGTACCCCGCGTCCAAGACGGCTCTCAATGCCATGACGCTGGCCATGATGGTTGAGTTGGAGTCGACCGGGATCAAGGTCAATTTAGTTTCCCCGGGCTTGACCAGCACCAATCTCAACGGATATGAGGGCACGCAGACTGTCGAGGAGGGCTCCCGCGAGGTGGTGCGCGTTGCGCTGCTCGGCCCGGATGGTCCATCAGGTACGTTCACGCGCTGGGAAAACGCAAGCATCCCGTGGTGACGGCCAGAGGACAGCTAAGCGCCCGTGACTGACGTAGAGATGAACATCCGCACTGCCCGAAAGCGGACATCGTGAGAACCGAATGGATCGGCCGGCCTCGCGCCATATCCGCACATACATCGCATAAATTGCGGTGGATTTTTTTGATTTTAGGGATCAGCTCAGCAACGCTTATCGCCTGCATGGCAGATCATTTCGCATTTCTCCAGGTTATGTTGCCGTCAATGTTCGCTCTATTGGGCAGCGGTGTTGGACGAAGTCAGCGTGCTCGCCAATCAGGCGAGTGACGCCATGATCGCGATGTAGAGACATTTCATGTTTTTCTATCCCGTCTGCGGTGTTAGTCTCGTCGACGTATTTTGCAGTATGCCCGAGCGGCGGTCGATCCACCGGGCCTCCTCACGTTCAACATGACGGTGCAGCGCATGAACAAATATCTGGCAGTCGTGCTCGCATCCTTGATCGTCGCCGGGACTTACGCGACGCCCGCAGCGGCGGTATCCGACGACGCTTGTTTAGATTCTTGCTCAATGCAACTCCTAAGCTGCGACAGAAACATGCAAAAAAAACTCATGCCCGGAGAGGTACCGGAAAACACGATGGTCTTTGCGCCGTGCAAGGCTGCAGAACGGAATTGTATTCGCCGATGTGAAATGCGGCGATGAGACGGGCGGTCGACTAGCATCCGGTCTCGGACGGGACGCGGCCAGCGGATTAGTCGGGATGACATCCGTTGTCGTCCATGCATCCATACATGCATTCCCTCCAGTCACTCGACCCTCTGCTATGACCGTGGCACTTGTAATCGCAACGGCTCTGAACGCTCCCGGCGCATCCGTTGGGTCCGGTCCATCCGATTGCGGTCCATAGGTCGCGTGTCTCTTGGGGACGTTGCGACTGGGCGTGAGAACATACCGGAGTCAGCAAAAAACCCAAGCTCGCCAAAAGCATGATCACCGCGACGGAGATGGAACGGGAGGAAAAGTGTGAGCGTGACATTGGTGGAGATGGAACGGGAGGAAAAGTGTGAGCGTGACATTGGTGGATCCTTTCGAGCGCGCGCGCAGACCTCATAGAACATTGTGATGTGCCATCGGCGTAAACCGGCATCGCGAAGTGCTCCATGGTTCGTGACCGTGTAATCGATTTTGCGAACCGGGAGACGAAGCCACCGGGCCAACATCAGCCGAACGCCACATTACGGCATCGCTCTCGCGCAGGCTGCAGCCAATGCCTCGGCCCATCTGGATTCATGCGCTGCGCCTGTGTCATCGACACCGCGCTGGCCTGTACGGCCTTATTGATTGCCAAATCTACTCCGACAATCCGCATAGCACCTGTCGTTGAGCCTTCGGATTGTTTCTTGGCATGCCCTATCAGCGTAGCATCCTCGGGTATTGGTAAGCCTGGTAACCTCCCTGCGCTCCTGACAATTAATGTAACACACTTTCAATTCTCTACCGGCCGCCAAGATCGGGCGATAGGTCGCGATGAGAAATGCAACACCGCCCAAAGCGAGGAAGAAAAGAGTACAAATCGGCCGACGCGGCATCGCAAATGCTCCGGGTGTAAACGAGCGCCATCGTCGACTGTTCATTTCAGTCGTCGTTGTCGCCACAAAATGCTTCGTATTTTGTAAGATATCTTTGGTGCCACGCGGAGCCAATGGAACTTTTTGCGTGGATCTGTCCGGAGCTCGATTCCCTAAAACGTCGTTTGCAGGTGATTGCGTTGCGCGCGGGCGCGCCAGCTCAATACACTGATGCGGGCTTGCCGGTCTCGCAGCGTCGGCTATGATGCTTGCATCGCGCAAGGGAGGAACTGCGATGCTTCGCGGCGGATTGGGATATGCAATGTTGATGATCGCTGCGCTCACCGTCATGGCGGCGACACAGGCGCAGGCAGGTGGGAGGGACCGCGCCTGTTCTTGCGAAGATTACTATTCGGCGTGCCAGCAGGCAGGCAAAGGCGATCAGTATTGCTGGGACGCGCAACAGAGCTGTTTAAGGCAGTGCCACCGCTGAACAACCAAACGGCAAGCTCCGGCGTGCGGCGCGTGTCTCTGACGCAGCGCCCACCGCAGGCAAAGGCTATCTCTTCCGCGTCAATGTCCTCCGGCCAACTGTTCCGGCGTGATCTCGGCCTTCCAGGCTTTTATGTCGACGAGATATTTTTCGGCGGCCTGCTGAATGTCGGCGGATGTCACCTGGCTTAAGTCAGGCACGGTCGCGCGAATGACATCAAGTAGACGCGGGTCAGATTGCGAGCCGAGCAGCGCGGTGAACCAATAGAGGTTCGTTTGCATTTGGCCGACGGCTTCTTCGAATTTGGGTTTGCGCGCGCGGTTCAACTCATCGTCCGAGATTGGATGCGCGCGCAAATCAGCGGCGATCGCATAGGTGACGTCGAAGAACAATGGCATCTTGGCGGGTGGCAGCTCGGTCGCCGCAAGAAGATAGCCGTAGCCCGGCACCGCCTTGGAGGCATCGAGCATCGTCTCTGGCGCGTAGGTGATGCCGTCGCGGACGCGCAACTGATCCGTGAGGCGCGATGCGAGAACGTTCTCGAGGACCTCCAGACTGGCCTGCGCCTTGCGATCGAAAACGTCGGTGGTCGGCCACGCAACCACAGCAATGCCCTGATCGGCGCGTCCATGATGGTGCAGGACGATCGATATCGGCGTACCGGGGGGGAACCGGATCGATGATGCCGCGGCGCGCTTCGCGGGCGATGCATCGATCCGCGGCGGTAAGGCGCCGAAAGTCGCAGCAACCTCTTTGATCGCCTGGTCGACGGCAACGTCGCCAACGACGGTGACGTCGAGCGGCGCGGAAGCGAATGGTGCTTGGAGCATTGTCTTGAAGTCGGCAGGCTTGAGGGCCTCGACGGCAGTCGCGGAGGGCCAAGCCCAGCGAGGATCGCTCCCGCGCAAAAGACTGGAGATGTCGCGTTGGAAGACGCCTTCGGGCGAGCCGTTCGCTTCGATGAGGCGGCCTTTTTCTTCGGAGCGGACGCGATCGATCGCGCCGCTGCGCCAACCAGGCGCGATGACATAGCCGGTCAGAACCTGAAGCTCGCTTGCGAGATCGACTGGCCGGGTCTGCCCCCAAAGACCGAAGCTGTTATCGCCGACCGTCGATTGCGCATCGTAGGTCCGGCCCGCCAAGGCGCGTAACATATCGTTGAAGTCGATAGCCTTCAGGCCGCCAAAAACGAGCGCGCCCTGCTCGAAGGCCCAAGCAGGCGGCACATTATGCGCCGGAAGTCCGAGCCGGCCCTCGCCGAGGTTCACACCGACCAGCACCTGTCCAGTCGTGAATGAGGTCGGCTTGACGGTCAGCCGGGTGCCATTGGCAAAACGCACGAAGGTCGTCTGCAAATCCGCGATTGTCTTTTCTTCGACGACGCGGCCAGGAGGCCCGAAATTCGTATATGGCCACACCACTTTTGTATCGGCCGTCGGCGCCGCGAGCGGCGCACTCTCAGCCGCTGTCAGGGCCGCGGTCAGACCAGCTTGCCCGCCTTGGATCGGGGTCTGGCTCGTAAGCAGGAGCAGTGGTCCATCTGTCATAAAGCTGCGCAAGCCCACGTTGACGCGCGCAACCGACAAGTCTTTGAAGACGTCATCGGCGATATTGAGTTCATCGACTGGGCTTTCGAAAACGTCGCCATTATTCACGGCAGTCGCAAGTCTGTCGGCCAAATCGCGGCTGCTCCGTGTTGACACTTCCGCCGCTGCCTTTTGGAATTGCGCGCGGAGATCGTTCGCAGCGCGTGTTACTTCATCGGCGGTAACGCCGTATGTGAGCAGGCGGCGCACATTCGTCACGGAGGCGTCAAGCGCGCGATGCCAGTCTTGCGGCTGCGTATCAAGCAGCATGAGTCGAAAATAGGCACGCGGCGTAAATCGCTGGGTGGCCGGTTGTGCCTGCGCGAAAGGATGTTCGGGACCCTCCGCCAGAGCTTGCAAGCGATAGGTGAGGATCAGGAGCCCGACATTCTCGATAATGTTGGTCTCCTCCTGCGCTTTGGTGTCTGGGTGCGCTGGACTCACCCAATCGAGAGCAAGACCTGAGGATGCCCCTGGATCGACGAAGAGATCGAGTTGCGGCCGCCGAAGACCGATCGGCGGGGCGACGGGATCTTTCACCGCCGGTCCGGCCGGCTTCCAATCCGAAAAGCCGCTCGTAATCTTCGCCTGGATCACCTTCGGATCTATGTCGCCGACGACGATCAAAGTGGCGCGATCCGGCCTATAATAGGTAGTATAGAAATCGCGCAGCAAAGAGACTGAAGCGTTTTTGATGACATCCGGCTTTCCGATCGGAAAGCGCGCGACTTCGGTCGAACCAGGCAGCGCCTGTCGTATCATCGCCTCGTAGATCCGGAAATCCGGCGTGTCGCGCAGTCGTTCTTCCGCCAGAATGACGCCGCGTTCGTCGTTCATGGCGTCCGGCGCCAAGTCAAGCTCGCTCGCGATATCGCGGAGCATGAACAAGCCGGTGTCGATCGATTGGCGATCATTCTTCGGCAGATTGAATGAATAGACCGTCTGGGTGAAACCTGTCTGGGCATTGGCGTCGGCGCCAATCCCCATTCCGAGCCTTTGCAACGCCGGCCAGACCTGATTGCCTGGAAAATGGCGCGACCCGCGGAACGCCATATGCTCGAGGAAATGTGCGAGCCCTTGCTGCGCATCGCTCTCCTGCGCCGATCCGGCCTCGATACAGAGCCGCATGGCCACGGCGTTCTTCGGCGTCGCGTTGTGCATGATGGCATAGCGCATTCCATTCGGAAGCGTGCCGAAAAGCACCGCCGGATCAGCCTGCACGTCGCTATGCGCCTGCGGCCAATCCGTTGCGGCTGCGGGACTTAGCTGCCCAAAGGTGATGCCGGCCGCCGTGCAAAGGATCGCTGCTGCATCGGCCAGACACTTTCGAGTGGATTTTTTCATCATTTTTATCCTCACGAAACCATCTTCCAGCACCGGCTGCCATTTCGCCTTGTCCTTGCTGGGACCTCCAGAACAAGGCGCCTCCTTGCGGATATCGCTTAATGCACGCATTTGCCCGGATGTTCGGCGCAATAGCGTTTGAAAAACATGCAATTCTTGTAGCCGTCTCGCGCAAAAAGACACTTGCCCATCGTGTCCGGCACTCCCGGTC
>JBKQRA010000077.1:0-8174 GCA_052144065.1 Methylovirgula sp.
ATTCCAACCACACAAAAGTGCTAATCGACGGCATCGACGTTAGCGATCCAAGTTCGCCCGACGGCTCCTTCGATTTCTCCAATATATTGACCGCGGGCGTCGACAGGATCGAAGTCCTGCGTGGCCCGCAAAGCGGTCTTTATGGATCGGACGCAGTCGGCGGCGTCATCAATATCATCACCAAGAGCGGCTCTGGTCCGGCGCAATTCCATGGTTCGATCGAAGGCGGTTCTTTTGGCACCTTCAATCAGACGGCCGGCGCCAGCGGCTCCGTTTCGCGGTTCAGCTATGCCTTCGATATCGCGCATTTCCATTCGAGCGATACGCCTGTGACGCCACTCGGTCTCGTGCCACCCGGCCGTCCGGTCAACGCAGATTCCTACGATAACCGCACCTTCTCACTGAAGGTCGTCGCCCAACTTACTGACAATTTCGATCTCGGCTTCGTTTCCCGTTATCTCGAATCCGATCTGCATTCGACGAGCGACGATTTTCTCGGGCCCGAAGCGATCCCAAGCCTCAGCGCCAACCATGAGCTCTTCACCCGCGCCACCGGCCATCTCATACTCTTCGATGGTCGCTTCGATCAAACGCTGGGTCTCGGCTATACGAATTACAATCGGTCGTTCACCGACCCGAATTCGATGCCTGTCGTTCCGAGCCTTTACAACGGCGACCGCGTGAAACTCGACTGGCTTGGCAACATCAAGATAGTGCCCGGGCAGGTCTTCACCATCGGCGCGGAACATCAGCAAGATGAACTCGATGACAGCTCACCGGTCTTCGCCCGCGTCATGAATGATGCGGGTTTCGCCCAGCTTCAATCGAGCTTCGGCGAAAGATTCTTTAATACGGCCAGCGTCCGCTATGACGCCAACAGCCAATTCGGCGGCCGGGCGACTTATCGCGAGGCGCCCGCTTTTCTCATTCCCGAGACTGGCACGAAGCTCAAGGCAAGCGTCGGCACTGGCTTCAAGGCACCGAGCCTCGATGAGCTTTACGACAATTATCCAGCCTATGGGTTTTTTGCCAATCCGGCGCTGCAGCCCGAGACGAGCCTTGGCTATGATGCGGGCTTCGAGCAATCCTTCTTCGAAAAGCGGCTGGAGTTCGGCGCCACCTATTTCCACAACGACATCAAAAATCTCATCGAGATCAATGATAGCTATACATCCTATGTGAATATCGGTCGGGCAACGACGCAAGGCGCCGAAAGTTTCATTGCCCTCCGCCCCTGGACGCCCCTGACCTTGCGCGGCGATTACACCTATACGGCGGCCTTCGACGATATTGCGCAGCAGGAACTCTTGCGCCGGCCCAAGCACAAGGCGAGTCTCTCGGCAATTTGGCAGGCGACCCCTAAAGCCCAATTGAGCGCGACGGTCATCTATGTCGGCCCGTGGTTTGATTCAAATCGCGACGGCACAGCGACCGAGATTGGCGCCCCAGGCTATGTGCTTGTCAACCTTGCGGCCTCCTACGACCTCGGCCAAGGTGTCACCGCTTTCGCGCGCGTCAATAATGCGCTGAATGTCCATTATCAGGACCCGCTCGGCTTTCAGCGTCCAGGGCTCGGCGTATTCGGCGGCTTGAAGATCGCGCTCGACGCACCGAGTATCGAGGCGAAGCTGCGAGGGGAATAACTCATGGCAGTTGAACTACGCTCACCGAAACCGGGGCGTGTCGTTGACGTCGATGGCGCACAGCTCGACGCCTTCGAACTCCCAGCCGATGCCGAGAGCCTCGAAGCACTCCTTCGCGATCTCTTCGAGACTCATTGGCATGAGATCGTCTTCGGCCCGATCATTCAGGGCGCCGCCTTCGAATGGCGCGCTCTGCAGGCGCCGACTCATATCGGTATGTTCGACGGCTATCTGACGGTCGCCTTCGGCGTTCCACATTTCCATCTGTGCATCGGTGAGCACAAAGGCATGCCGGGTCAACCTGTTGCACAGGGTCTCGCGCATCACCGGCGGACGGCGCGCGCCGAGCTCTATCGCCGCCTGTGCCAGGCGGGAACGCCTGTCTCCTGGGGGCTGCGCCTCTTCAATGGCAAGGGCGAGCAGCAGATCACTATTCTGTTGCCCAATCCCTTTCTCGACCGCGACACGGACAAGGTTCTGAAAACGCCGGATTGGTCACAGCTGGCGCTCTGGGATCGGTTGCGGGCGTGCTGGCTCGGGCTCGATACGCCCGATCCATTTGATCGGTCGGGCAAGGGATTTCACCACGACTAAAACAAGCTTAATCTTCCTCGATATACGGAGATGACAATGCAAAGAGAATCGCATGCCGCCCGCAGCTTGGGCCGGCGCCTGATATGGGGGATGACGCTGGTCGCCGTTAGCGTCGCCTTCAGCTTTGACTTTGCCTGTGCAGTACCACTTGCCGGTTTTGCTGCCGTCGTCGTGCTGACGGGCGCTCGAGGAGAAGCCTTGGGGCTTGTTTTGGCGACGTTTCTCGCAAATCAATTGATCGGATTCACCTGCCTCCATTATCCATGGGACGCTCCAACCTTGATTTGGGGCGGCGTGCTTGGTCTCGTCGCGATAGCGGCGGTTTTTGGCGCCGGATGGGTCTGCGACCATCTGTGGCGCGCTCGCCGGTTGCTCAACGCTGTCATCGCCTTCATGACGGCTTTCACAATCTATGAAGGGTTGCTGTTCGCGGCGACTGCGGTCTCCGGGAGCGGTTTCGAGGCCTATGCCGCGCCGATCGTCGGGCGCATCTTCGTCATTAATTTTGCCGGCTTCCTGGCTCTTCTCGCTTTGCACCGGCTTGCGATCGCGGCGGGATTTGTTGAGCTATCGGTGGCGCGCCCGGTGCCCCAAGGATCAGCCTGATCCGGTTAGGCTTGCGGTCCGCTCCTTTAGACCCCAAATGGGCATTGAGACATTGCGCCTGCGCCATAAATGGGCAGGTGCTGGAGTGGGCTCTAAAGATGCGCGATCCTTATACGGTTTTGGGCGTTGCGAAATCCGCCGACGCGGGCGAGATCAAGAAGGCGTTTCGCAAGCTCGCTAAAAAATATCATCCGGACCAGAGCACCGATCCGAAGGCGAAGGAAAAATTCGCTGAGGTGAGTTCTGCCTATGAGATCCTCGGCGACGAAAAGAAGCGCGGCGCCTTCGACCGCGGCGAGATCGACGCGGAGGGCAAGCCGCGATTCCAGGGGTTTGAAGGCTTCGGTGCCGGCGGCGGCAGCCCGTTCGGCACGGGCCGGCGGACGCAACAGCCGGGCGGCTTCGAACATTATGAATTCAATGCTGGCGGTCAGGGCCCGGGTTTCGACGCGGGCGACATCTTCAGCGAGCTGTTCGGCGCGCAGCGCCGTGGCGCCCGTGCCGGCGGCGCGGGTGGCCGGCAACAGGTGCCGCGCGGCGAGGATGTCACCACCCAATTGACGGTAACGCTCGGCGAGGCGGCGCACGGCACCAAAGTCCGCGTGACCCTGCCGACCGATCGGACGCTTGAAGTCACGGTGCCGGCCGGCATCGAGGACGGCAAGCAGATCAGGCTCAAAGGGCAGGGGCATCCGAGCCCCTACGGCGGCGAGCCGGGCGATGCGCTCGTCACCATCAAGATCGCCAGGCACGCCTATCTGCGCGTCGATGGCCGCGATCTGCGCCTCGACCTGCCGTTGACGCTCTATGAAGCGGTCCTCGGCGGCAAGGTGGAAGTGCCGACGCTCGACGGCGCGGTGGAGCTCAATGTTCCGGCCGGGTCCAATGGCGGCCGGACGCTGCGCCTGCGGGGAAAGGGCCTGCCCAATCCGGGCGGCACGCCGGGTGATCTGCTCGTCACTTTGCGGATCATGCTGCCGGACGAACCGGACGCCGATCTCATCAGCCTGATGCGGGAATGGCAGGCGCAAAAGCCTTATGATCCGCGCAAGGATCTGAAGTAGCGCCTAAGGCTTGAAGTGACGCCTAAGGGCGCTCGCTGCGCGGCAGCCGCCCCGTCAGATTGGCGTGGACGTGTTTGGCGATTGCCATGAGTCGCGCGTTTTCGAGCGGCGCGGCGAGCGCATAGATGCTTGCCGCCTCGCGCCAATAAACTGCATTGGTGGCGAAGGCTGTCAGACTCTGAAACTCGGTGCTGGCCGGCAGTTTCGCGACGGTGACGCACAGCACGACGGGCGTTCCGGCCGCATCGGCGAAATCGAGGCAATCGGCGGGATTGTCAGGCAGGCCGCGGACCTCGCCGCGCAAAAGCTGCAGGCCTTCCGCTTTGAAGATCGGCAGAAGAGCGAGCGCCGGTTCGACGGCGCCGGGGCGATTGAGAAGCGCTTGCGGCACGTTCAGCGTTTGCGAGCTTGGGTGCGGATCTGAGGCCGCGAGGATCGCGAGCCCCGGCCCATGCGACATCATCGGAATGGTGGCGAGCTGCGCAGCATAATGGCCAAGCGACAGGCTGGCGGCCAGCGTGATGCAGATCCCGGCAATGAAGGCCGCCGCGGTAAAGACGAGGCTGCGCTTTTGCAGGCGCTTTGAATAGGCTTGTCGCGTCGCGCTGCCGCCGTTCGGCACGAAAGACGACAGTGAGACGAGCCGCGGCGCGAAGCTGAACGACAGGCTCACCGGCACTTGCTCGAGCGCGACTTGCGAGAAGGCCGCGCGCAGCAGGATGTTCTGCTGGCGCCAAGCCTCGACCTTAGTCGCATCGGCCGGCGTATGCGAGAGATAGGCAAGAATGGCTTCGCGCCGGTCGTCGTCGACTTCATTGTCGACGAAAGCGTGGAGGTCCTCTTCGCCGATGGGCAGAGGCGCGTAGCTCATCCCGCCTCCTATTTCACCAGACGCAGATGCGCCGGCCGCCGTTGCGCCGCGCTCGCCGGAGTCTCGGCCAGAGCTTCGCCGAGGCGGGCGCGGGCCCGTCCCAGGCGGCCCATCAGATTGCTGCGCGAAATGTGCAGGATGCGCGCGGCCTGCGCATAGCTGAACCCTTCCAGGGCGACGAGGAGAAGCGCCTCGCGCTCCTCAAGCCGCAGACTGGCGAGCGCCGCGCAGAGACCTTTCGGCAAAACCGTGTGGTGGCCGGCGCGCGCCAGGCCGTCGTCGCCGCGGAAGCTGCCGCTCGGCGCATGATCGCCCGCGGTCCCGGCCGCGATCGCCGTCTGGCCTTCGCGATGCAATTGCGTCAGCAGCGAAAAGACTTGGAGGATGAGGTCGGATTTTCGTTCCGAGAGGCCGCAGTCGAGGATGCGCAGAAAGATAGCGTGAACGAGTTCGTCGGCGGCTTCGTTCGGGGCAGGGGAAGCCTGCGCCAGCGCCCGCGCGAACCGCCGTAGACGCGGCGTGAGGAGGCTCAACTCGTCTCTGACACTCACCTCGGCCCTCCATCCAAGGCCAATGGATCTACGGTTCGATCTACAGCGGCATTCTGGAACGGCGAGAGCGCCGTTTCGATCTGCCGCAGGCGCCCTTGCCACTGCAATTTTTATATCTTTGCCGGTAATCCGATTTGATCTAAGCCAGCCGGATCAACATTTGGTTTTCCGATCCCGCCCCGGGACCGATGCCGCACCAACTTATCGTCTCGGCGCTGCCTTATTTTAAATAGTAGAGCGGCTTGGCGGTCTTGCCTATGGTCGAAAGGCAAAGATTTGCCAAAAAGCCGGCACCTTGCGGCGCAGCGCGCATCAAACACTCCTGAGTCACTCCTGGAAGGGCGACGGCTCCCCGGCCACCTTTCCGCACTTTGCACAGGCCGCCGGATCGGTCAGGGTTCGCCGCGGCGGGCATGAAGCCGCCGAGTTAATACCCAGGACTTTACCGAGGACTTTATCGAGTACTTTACCGAGGACTTGGCCAATCGCCCCAATCCGGGTTAAAGGCACCCAGCGTGGCGGGCTGCCCGACCCGCCCCCTCTCTCTTTTGCCGGATCAAGAATGACGCAACCCCAAAGCACCGCCGTCCAAGGAGATACTGCCGGAATTCTGGCGGGCAAACGCGGCCTCGTGCTGGGGGTTGCAAACAATCGCTCCATTGCCTGGGGTATCGCCAAAGCCGCCCATCTGGCCGGCGCTGAACTGGCGTTTACCTATCAGGGCGAGTCGCTCGAAAAGCGTGTCCGGCCGCTGGCCCAGGAATTGGGCGCCCAGGTCGTCGGCCATTGCGACGTGTCGGAGCCGGAAACGCTCGATGCCGCCTTCGCCGAGATCGAGCGCATCTGGGGGCGTCTCGATTTCGTCGTCCATTGCGTGGCCTTCTCCGACAAAGATCAGCTGACCGGCCGCTATGTCGACACCACGGCCGATAATTTCTGCAATACGCTGCTCATCTCCTGCTATTCCTTCACGGCTGTCGCGCAGCGGGCCGAGAAGCTGATGACCAATGGCGGCTCCATGCTGACGCTGACCTATTACGGCGCCGAAAAATGGATGCCCCACTATAATGTGATGGGCGTGGCCAAGGCGGCGCTCGAAGCAAGCGTCCGCTATCTCGCCGCCGATCTCGGCGAAAAGAACATCCGCGTGAATGCGATCTCAGCCGGGCCGATCAAGACGCTCGCGGCGTCGGGCATCGGCGACTTCCGCTATATTCTCAAATGGAACGAATATAATGCGCCGCTGCGCCGCTCTGTCACGATCGAAGAGGTGGGCGAGAGCGCGGCCTTTCTTCTGTCGCCGATGGCGCGCGGCATCACCGGCGAGATCCTGCATGTCGATGCCGGCTATCACGTCGTCGGCATGAAAAATCCCGGCGCTCCCGATATGGGCGCTCTGCTCAAGGAATTGGGCAATAAACCCGCCTGATTTGGGCTTGGCTCTTTCCTATTGGTGCGGGGCGCCGCATCATTGATCGATGTCGCATAACACGTTCGGCCATCTCTTCCGCGTCACCACCTTTGGCGAAAGCCATGGGCCGGCGATCGGCTGCGTCGTCGATGGCTGTCCGCCGGGCATCGCGCTGGAAGAAGCTGACATTCAGCTCTTTCTCGACGAGCGCAAGCCCGGCCAATCGCGCTTCACCACGCAGCGCCAGGAGAGCGACCGCGTCAAAATTCTCTCTGGCGTGCTGCGCGATGCCGCCGGCCTGCAGGTGACGACCGGCACGCCGATCGCGCTTCTGATCGAGAATGAGGATCAGCGCTCCAAGGATTATGATGCGATCAAGGACACATTCCGCCCAGGCCATGCCGATTTCACCTATGAGATGAAATATGGGCTGCGCGATCATCGCGGCGGTGGCCGGTCTTCGGCGCGCGAGACCGCGGCGCGGGTCGCGGCCGGTGCGATCGCGCGAAAGATCATTCCGGATGTGATCATCCGCGGCGCGCTGGTCGCGATGGGGCCTTATGGCATCGATCGCTCGCGCTGGGACTGGGACGAGACGCGGCGCAATCCGTTCTTTGCGCCCGATGCCAAGGCTGCGGCTTTCTTCGCCGAAAAGCTCGACGAGATCCGCAAATTCGGCTCGTCGATCGGCGCGGTGATCGAGATCGTTGCCGAAAATGTGCCACCCGGCTGGGGCGCGCCGCTTTACGGCAAGCTCGACGCCGAACTCGCCGCGGCGCTGATGTCGATCAATGCGGTGAAGGGCGTCGAGATCGGCGACGGCTTTGCCGCCGCGATGCTGTCGGGCGAAGAAAACGCCGATGAGATCGGCATCGGCAATGACGGCAAGCCCTTCTTCCGCTCGAACCATGCCGGCGGAATCTTGGGCGGCATTTCGACGGGGCAGGCGGTCGTCGCGCGTTTCGCCGTCAAGCCCACATCGTCGATCCTGAGCCCGCGCCGGACGATCGATCGCGCCGGCCATGAGACCGAGATCGCAACGCATGGCCGCCACGATCCTTGCGTCGGCATCCGCGCCGTGCCGGTCGGCGAAGCCATGGTCGCTTGCGTTTTGGCGGATCAGTTTCTGCGCCACCGCGGCCAGATGGGGGAAGGGCCGCGCGGGCCGTTTTGAAAATGCTAGCGCTCAAGAAAGCGCGTTGTTGATGGTCGTGAATTTGTTCGAAATCCGCGTTCCGAGATTTTTCACGGAACTGATGATCACGACCGCGATGAAGGCGACGATCAACCCATATTCGATCGCGATGGCGGCCGTCTCGTCTTGCAGAAATCGGCGCGTGAGATGGAGCGCGTTCTTGATCATGGGACTATGAGAGTCCGATCTAGCTACTGTTTGCCTAATGCAATATTTGAAAGATTTGCTATTTGTTACAA
>JBKQRA010000078.1:0-5304 GCA_052144065.1 Methylovirgula sp.
TTCAGATAATCGAAATCGGCGTAGCGGATGCCTTGATTGCTGCCGAGATAGGACCCGTCTCCGCTGACGGGAATGAACCAGAAGAGATCGAGCGGCTTTTGACTCATTGTGACATCCCTTACGTGCATCGGCGTCGTTTCGAATGCGGATGAATCTTAGGAACCGGATTTGCGGTTCCAGACGATATCGGCGACTTTGATTCTTTGCGGAATGAGGCCGAGCTTGAAGAAACGGTCGGCGACCGCCTGCTGTTCGGCGATGACCTTGTCGTCGAGCGGTCCGGCAACGAATTCGGAGCGATCGACAGAACGTTTCTGTGCTTCAAGCGCAACGCCGCTTGCTTGCGCATAGAGCGCCGCAACATCATCGCGATGTGTTGAGGCCCAAAGCGCCGCGTGCTCGATCTCTTGATTGATGGCGCGAACGATCTCAGGATATTTCGCGGTGAAATTCTGATTGGCAAGAAAGAAGCTGTTTTGCTGGCTCGCTTCGTGATCGATCGGCAGCTGCCGGCCACCGGCACTTAATTCGGCGATCGCGAGATAGGGATCCCAGATCGACCAGGCATCGATGGCGCCGCGCGAGAAGGCCGCGGCCGCATCGGCCGGCGCGAGATAGGCGGGCGTGACATCCTGCCATTTGAGACCAGCGCTTTCGATCGCGGAGATCAAGAGATCATGCGCGCTCGAACCTTTGGCGACTCCGACTTTCTTGCCTTTCAGATCGGCAAGAGTCTTCAATGGCGACTTGCCGGGAACGACAATACCCTGGCCATAGCCGCGGGCGGGAATTGCATCGGCATAGACAAGCGCGACATGGCCGGCTTGCGCGAAGACCGGCGGCGCGTCGCCGGTGTAGCCATAGTCGAGCGCACCGGCGCCCAATGCTTCCAGCAAGGGCGGCCCGAAGGGAAATTCCAGCCATTTGATGCCGATGCCCTGCGCAGCGAAACGCTTCTCTAGACGCTGCTGCGCCTTGACGACAAGCAGTACGCTTGTCCGCTGATAGCCGATCCGCAATTCCTTTGGCGGCGCGGCGGCGAAACTCGAACCGGTGGCGGCCAAAGCGACGGCCGTTGCAACGCCTGCGACAACCTCTCTGCGATTCACGGGAAATCCTTTCGGTGAAAAAAGGAGTGCCATGAAGAACGCGGCACTCATGAACGGGACGCGGGCAACGCCGACTTCCAATTATTAAGTTAGTACATAAAATAAGTCAACTATTGACTCGCTCCCATGGGCTTCAGACAGTCTTGGGAGTTCCGCGGGCGTTGTTTTACGCCACGCGCAGGCCGAGGGAGTTCAGTTTGGCACGACGAAAATCCGGGTTTTAGAGCCACATAGGCGTGAGCCGCACAAAAAGTCGCGGCGGGCTCCAGGAGGAACCCGCCGCGTAGATCGTCCTTCGGTGTCTCGCGTGAAGGACGTAGCCCTGCCTAGATCACGATGATTTCGGATTGAATCAATCCGAAATCATGAAACGTGATCGGATTCAATAAATTAGAGCGGGATGCGGGCGCAAAATCGGTACCCACTTTTGCTCATCCCGCTCTAGAGATTGGCGAGGTAATGGACTGGGTCGACCGGCTTAGCACCCTTGCGCACTTCGAAATGAAGTTGCGGCGTGGTGACATTGCCCGTCTGCCCGGATTTGGCGATGACCTGGCCGCGCTTGACGCTTTCGCCGCGCTTCACATCGAGCTCGCCATTGTTCGCATAGGCGGTCACAAAACCATTCGCATGGCGGATGAGAACGAGATTGCCGTAGCCCTTCAACTCACTGCCGGCATAGGCGACGACGCCCGCCTCGGCAGCCTTGACGGGCGTGCCTTCCGGCAGCGCGATGTCGATGCCGTCATTGCCGGTGAAGCCGTGAATGACGCGGCCATGTGCCGGCCAGCGGAACTCAGGCGCGGCGGATGCATCGGCCGACGTCTTGCTGTCGGCATGCGGCGCCGGAGCGAGCGGCGCGGATTCGACGGCCGGCTTCGGCACTGCAAGAGCGGAACCCGTCTGAGTGAGCGACGCCTTCTCGATCTTCGGCGGCTGATCGACTTTGGCGATGGTCGGACGCTCGATCTTGCTCGCGGGCTTTTCCTCGCGGCGCGGCTCGGCCTTCGCCTCTTTCATGTCCTTGCGTTCGACCGCTTTGGCGATCTTCGGCCGCTCGGCGGCATGTTCGGGCTCGCGCTCGGCGACCTCATGATGATTGCCGACACGCGCGCCGCTCGAAGCGGCAAGCGACGCATTGTAAACCGGGATGACGAGCCGCGTGCCGGGACGGACCTGGCTCGCAGAGGCAAAACCATTCGTGCGCAGCAGAGCCGCTTCCGGAATGCCATAGCGGCGGGCGACGATTTCAGCGGACTCGCCCTGCGCGACGACAACCGGCATGCCGCCTTCCGCGGTCCAGCCGGCAACGCCGCCGCTCGAATGGGCGCTGGCGACGGGTGGAATGGGACGCGCCGGGGCGGGCGTGTAAGTCGCGGGGGTCGGCGCAGGGGCAGCCAGCGGCGAGGCTACGACGGGACGCCGCGGCGCGGCCAGACTGCCGGTCGGCGTCGTATCGGTCGAGGCGGTGTGAAAAGGATTACTAAAAGGATCGCCGACGCGCTCCGAATCGGCACAGCCGGCAAGCAAAGCCGCGAGGCAACCCGCCAACGCGAGACGCAGGGCCTGATGAGACCCAATGACCGACACAGCACTTCCCATGACGCAACCCACACCAAAGCTTCGTGGCCTCATTAAAGTGGCAAGCCGGTTAAGGGAGCGTTTAAGGTGAACGAAGGATCAGCGAAATCGCATAAATTCTAATAATGGGACAGTTTCGCGGCTCACAGGATGCGGGCGAGCCCCGGCATCAAGGGTTGCAGCCGGCAGACGCCGCGCCCCTGTTCCGCCAGCCGACCGTCATTCGCGCGCCAGGCCTCGACCAGGATTTGCCGCCAGGCCGCCGCCGGGTCCGGCCGCGCAAAGACCAATCTCCCGCCTTGCGCCAGCGCCGCGACCAGAGGCTCCGGCAGCGCGGCAAGGCAACCGTGAACAATGATCCGGTCAAACACGCCCATTTCGGGCGGCAGCCTCATGCCGTCGCCGAAATGCACGCTGGCATTGGCGAAGCCGAGTTTTTCGAGCCGCAGACGCGCCGCGATCGCGAGCGTCTGAAACCGTTCGACCGAGAGGACGCTGTGCGCGATCTCGGCGAGGATCGCCGTCGCATAGCCGCTGCCGGTGCCGATTTCGAGAACGCGATGCTCATTGGAGAGCGCCAGCGCCTCGATCATCCGGGCGACGAGCCAGGGTTCCGACAAAGTTTGGCCGCAGCCGATCGGCAACGCGAGATCGCGGCCGGCGAGATCGACATAGCGATGAGGGACGAAAATCTCGCGCGGCACTTTCTCGAGCGCCCGCAACAGCGCGAGATCACGGATGCCGCGCCCGCGTAGCCCTAGAACAAAGGCCGCCTTGGCCTCCGCCGCGCCATTCCTCTGATCCATCGCAGCCGACCGCGTCTCAGACACTGCATCTCCTTGCACCGCATCCCCCTGCGGCGCATGGTCCAGAGCCAATTCCATCTGGCGGAGCATCCGGCTGGTCCCCAAAGTCGGGTACGCAGAGACTGGATACGCTATGAATGTCTGGTCAATTCAAATGAGACTAGCCGATGCGGGCGATTCGAACCATCGCCAAGGTTTAGTTAATGAATCGGCTTAGTTAAAAAGCCGCGCGTAGCGCCCAAGCGACCCTTCATGGGTGAGATCGAGCTTTAGCGGCGTGACCGAAATGCGCTTATTGCGCAGCGCTTCGAGATCGGTGCCGGGCGGCGGCTCCGTCGTCTCGCGATCGAAGGCGATCCAATAATAGGGATTGCCGCGGCCATCGAGGCGCGGATCGATCCTGATGACCTGCATGTCGCGGCGCCCCTGCACCGTGACTTCGACGCCGGCGACCGCCTCGGCGGCGCAATCGGGGAAATTGACATTGACCAGAATGTTGCGGTCGATGCCTTCGCTCAGCAAGGCTTTGACGAGGCGCGGCGCATGGATTTCGGCGCAATCCCAATGGATCGCCTCCTGCCCCGCCGGCCCATAGCATTGCGACAGCGCGATCGAGGGAATGCCGAGCATCGTGCCTTCCATCGCGCCCGCGACCGTGCCGGAATAGGTGATGTCGTCGGCGACATTCTGGCCGCGATTGACGCCGGACAGCACAAGATCGGGCTTGGTGCCTTGCAGGATCGAGCGCACGCCCATGATGATGCAATCGGTCGGCGTGCCTTTCACCGCGAAGCGGCGCTCCGAAATCTTGCGCAGACGCAAAGGATCGTTGAGCGAGAGCGAATGGGCGACGCCCGACTGATCATATTCCGGCGCAACGACGATCACATCATCGGAGAGCAGCGTCGCGATCTTTTCGAGGATCGCGAGCCCCGGCGCATGAATGCCATCGTCATTGGTGATCAATATGCGCATGTGCGGATCACTATCCCTATTGTCTCAGTGCCTATGGCTCATCCTTCGAGACGCCATCTTCGGCGGCTCCTCAGGATGAGGGTGTGGCCTTAAAAGCCCTCATCCTGAGGAGCGAGCGACGCTCGCGTCTCGAAGGACGAGGGGTCATTCATTTCTTCTTCTCGATCACGCTCAAGCCGCCCATATAGGGCTGCAGCACATTCGGCACGCGGACTGAGCCGTCTTCGTTTTGATAGTTTTCGAGAACCGCGACGAGCGCGCGGCCGACCGCGACGCCGGAGCCGTTGAGCGTGTGAACGAAGGCCGTGTCCTTCTTGCCTTCCGGCCGATAGCGCGCCTTCATGCGGCGCGCCTGAAAGTCGCCGCAGACCGAGCAAGAGGAAATCTCGCGATAGCGGTTCTGTCCCGGCAGCCAGACCTCGATGTCATAGGTCTTTTGCGAGGCGAAACCCATGTCGCCGGTGCAGAGCGTCACGACGCGATAAGGCAGTTCGAGGCGTTTCAGAACTTCCTCGGCGCAGGAGAGCATGCGCTCATGCTCTTCGAGCGATTTTTCCGGCGTCGTGATCGAGACGAGTTCGACCTTGGTGAATTGATGCTGGCGGATCATGCCGCGCGTGTCGCGTCCCGCCGCACCCGCCTCGGCGCGAAAACAGGGCGTGCCGGCGGTGACGCGGATCGGCAGCGCTTTCTCATCGAGGATTGAATCGCGGACGAGATTGGTCAGCGGCACTTCGGCAGTTGGGATGAGCCAAAGTTCTTTTTCTGTAAAGAAGCGGACTAATTCGTCGCGCCCTTCCGTCGCCTCCGGGAGGACCGCTAGTTCCTCTCGT
>JBKQRA010000079.1:0-17938 GCA_052144065.1 Methylovirgula sp.
CATCGGCTCGACGATGACGGCGGCGATGGTCGAGGCATCATGCAGGCCGACGAGACGTTCAAGTTCGTCGGCGAGATGCGCGCCCCATTCCGGCTCGCCCTTGCTGAAGGCCTGTTCGGCGCGATTATAGGTCGTCGGCAGATGATCGACACCGGCGACGAGCGCGCCGAAAATCTTGCGGTTCGGCACCATGCCGCCGACGGCAGTCCCGCCGAAGCAGGCGCCGTGATAGCCGCGTTCGCGGCCGATGAGGCGCTGGCGCGCTCCCTGGCCGCAGACATTGTGATAGCCGATCGCGATCTTCAGTGCCGTATCGACAGCCTCGGAGCCCGAGTTGGTGAAGAAGATATGGTCGAGATCGCCGGGCGTCATCGCCGCGATGCGCGAGGCGAGCGCAAAGGCTTTCGGATGGCTGAATTGAAAGGGCGGCGCGAAATCGAGCTCTGCGGCTTGCGCCTGAATGGCGGCGACGATCGGTTCGCGGCTATGGCCGGCGTTCGCACACCAGAGGCCGGCCGTGCCGTCGAGAATGGCGCGACCTTCCGGCGTGTAATAATGCATGTCCTTGGCGCGCGCGACCATGCGCGGGTTTTGCTTGAAGGCGCGATTGGCCGTGAACGGCATCCAATAGGCTTCAAGATCATTGGGGCGTGAAGCGACGGCTGCGGCGGAAGCGGACATAGACAACTCCGAAGGACGAGGATCTGCGCGGATGACTATTTGATATAGCCGTGCGCGCGCAGGATTTTGTTGAACGCATCCGACGTCTGCTGCTGCAGCGTCTGAAGGCGCGGAACCAGAAGGCCGGTGAATTCACCCATCACTTGCGGCAGCTCATGCAGGGCCTTGGCACCCGTGGGCGATTTATAGAAAGCCGTGAGCTCATGCAGTTCGGCAACTGTGAAATGGCGCGCATAGATCGGCGGCGCCTCGTTCATCACCTCGGTGACGAAAGCGAGCTGGATCTTATCGAATTCGGCGCGCAATTCGGCAATCGTCGCGTCATCGATCTTCTGTGCCTTGGCGCGTTGCACGATGCTCGGCCAGAAGGCATTACCGATCTGGCTCGTGAGCTGCGTCATGATATCGCCGGAGGTGATCGCCAAAAGCTCTTTGGCCGCCTGCAGTGACTCAGGGGTCACCGGCGTCTCAGCCCGCACAGGTGCCGCGCCAAAGGCGAAACTTAAACTCACGATGAAAACAATCATCAAGCGCATAGGTCGGCCCTCTCGCCGGTGATCCTAGCACGGCGGCGTATTTGGGCGGCGAATCTGCCCAATTCCAAATGCGGATTTGGAAGCTTATTACATGCCAGCGTCTGCGCCCTTATGCCCTTCGGCCTAAGGCCGCGTGACCATTGCGTCGCCTTGTCCGCCTTCTGTCACAATGATAGGGGAGACTGAGCTGTTGGTAGGCAAGCGAAAGCCCTAGCGTTGCTGAAAGATTTTGTCCTGGCGAGTCTGCATCATTTGGCGGCTTTCTCGCTCGTTGCGATCATCGCGATCGAACTGACTTTGGTCCGGCCGGGGCTCGATGCGGCGACGATCAAACGGCTTGGCCGGATCGACCTCATCTTCGGATTGGTGGCCGGCGCTCTTCTCGTGATCGGCTTCGCGCGCGTGCTGTATGGGGTGAAGGGGCCCGCCTATTACATCGGCAATTGGGTATTTTGGACCAAGATGGGCATCTTCGTCTTGATCGGTCTCGTCTCGATCCATCCGACTTTGCGGATTCTGGCTTGGCGCCGCGGCATTGCCGCCGATCCGGCAGTGCTGCCATTGCCGCAGGATATCCAAAAAGTGAAACGGCTGATCCATATAGAGGCGGGGCTCGTCATCCTGCTTCCCATTCTCGGCGCCGCCATGGCGCGCGGCTATGGCTTGCCCTGACCGCCCAATTCAAGATCGCCGATTCAAGATCGAAATGTCCCTCTCCCAAACGACTCAAGGCCCGAAGGCGCCGCATCTTTTGCGCGGACTGTCGGAGGTGGCCAAAAACTACGATGTGATCCTTTGCGATGTCTGGGGCGTCGTCCATAACGGCGTCGCGCATTTTCCGCGCGCCGTCGATGCGCTGATGCGGTTTCGCACCGATGGCGGCACCGTCGTCCTCATCACCAATGCGCCGCGGCCGCGCGACAAGGTGATCGGGCTTTTGGACAAGCTCGCCGTGCCGCATGCGGCCTATGACGGTCTCGTGTCATCGGGTGATGTGACCGTCTCGCTCATCGCCGAACGCGGCGATCAGGCGCTGACCCATATCGGTCCGGAGCATGACAAATCGCTGTTTGTCGCGGCGGAAGTCGCGACGGGCCGGGCGGTGCGCTTCGCTGAGCTCGAAGCAACGGATTACGTCGTTTGCACCGGCCTCTTCGACCCCGAAGCGGAAACGCCCGGCGACTATGCCGAGCGGCTCGCGTTGATGCAGCGTCGCGGGCTCGATTTCATCTGCGCCAATCCGGATATCGTCGTCGAAGTCGGCGAGACGCTGACCTATTGTGCCGGCGCCTTGGCCGAAGCCTATGCCGGGATTGGCGGCAGCGTCGTCCAGGCGGGCAAGCCCTATCCGCAGATCTATGCGCGGGCGCTCGCCGAGGCCGCGCGGCTGCGCGGCAAAAGTTTCGATCCCGCGCGCGTGCTGGCGATCGGCGACGCGATGCATACCGACATCAAAGGCGCGCAAGCCCAGTCGCTTGCGGCACTCTTTGTGACTTCAGGCATTCATCGGGCAAAGCTGCATGCGGCGGGCGCGCCGTCCGAGTGCGACGCGGCGGCATTTCGTCAGTTTTTCGAGGACACGGGATTTGCGCCGACGCTGGCGATCACCGAACTGACTTGGTGAAGCGATCCGCCTTGAGGTTTCCTGCGACTGCGGCGCCGCGCCATCAAGGCGATCGTAGAAGGCTTTAGGCGGCGACCGGCGCGAACACTGCGTCGATCTTGCTCTTCAGCGTGCCAGCGTTGAACGGCTTGACGATGTAATGATTAACACCGGCCTTCCGCGCAGCGATGACGTTGTCGGTCTTCGATTCGGCCGTCACCATGATGAAGGGGATGTCGGCGCGATCCTGGTCCTCGCGGACCTTCTGCAGCAGCTGATAGCCAGTCATCGGCTCCATGTTCCAATCAGAGATGATGAGGCCGTAGCGCTTCTCTTTGATTTTCGCCAACGCTTCTTCCCCGTTGGAAGCGTCGTCGATGTTCTCGAAGCCGATCTGGTTCAGAAGGTTACGGATGATCCGCACCATCGTGTGGTAGTCGTCGACGACGAGAATGGGTAGAGAGGAATCGACAATCATTTAAATCTCCAACCGCGCCCTTGAGGGCGCAGGTAAGCGAACCGCCACAAGAAACCGCCCGCGCCATGATCTACCGCAAGGGCGTCCCATCGGCCGGGTGATTTAAGCTCGGTTTGGCTTGCTATTCAGTTAAGATCAGGTCGGACATACAATTGACGACCGTTTACGAACGGCTACGCTACCGGTCATGATCGGTCGATTTGGGACGATGCGATGCGGTGCAAATGCCGGTTCGAATGCCAAAGCCTTGAAAGAGGACTGTCTTTCCGATTCACATGGAATCAGCAACCGACTTTACCCTTAGTCACCTCACCAAAATGTTAGCAATGCTTGACGCGATCCGGTGGCCACGGCAGTTTCGCGTCCGCCGCGCGGTTCGGCGTTAAAGCCGCTATTCCGGCTCGTGCCTTGGTCGAATCCTTGCCCGCCTTTCCCTTTATTGTTGCAATGGATCCCGAGCGCCTGCCGAGCGGGCTGCGCGATTCGGTCGTCGCCATCGGCAATTTCGATGGCGTCCATCGCGGCCATGTCGCCGTCATCGAGCGCGCCAAGTCATTGGCGCAAAAGCTGGGCAAACCCTATGCGGTCGTTACCTTCGAGCCGCATCCGAGCGACTTCTTTCTCGGCGCCAATACGATCTTCCGGCTGACTCCCTGCGCCACCAAGGCCGTGGCTCTTGAACGGCTCGGCGTCGGCGGCATGATCGTGCTGCGCTTTGATGTCGCACTCTCGGCCTTGCCGGCGGAAGATTTCGTCAAGGACATATTGGTCGGTCAGCTGCAGGTCGCGGCGGTGGTCGTCGGCTATGACTTCCATTTCGGCAAGGCGCGTCAAGGCACGCCGGAATTTCTGGTCGACGCCGGGCGCCGCTATGGATTTGGCGTCGAGATCGTTGAGCGCATCGCCGCCGATGCGGAGGGATCGATCGAGGCGGCGTCCTCCACCGCGACGCGGGCGGCGCTCGAGGCTGGCGATGTCGAGCGCGCCGAAGAGCTGCTGGGCCATCCTTATTTCGTCATCGGCGAAGTGATTCACGGCGACAAGCGCGGCGCGACCATCGGCTTTCCGACGGCCAATCTTCGTCTCGATCCGAGCAGCCGGCTGCGGTTCGGGGTCTATGCGGTTTCGGTCCGAATCGGCGAAATGCTCTATGGCGGCGTCGCCAATTACGGCCGCCGCCCGACCTTCGACAATGGCGCGCCGCTGCTCGAAGTCTTCATCTTCGATTTTTCCGGCGATCTTTATGGCGCGACGATCGAAGTCGCTTTCTTAGGATTTATCCGCGGTGAAGAGAAATTCGCCTCGCTGGATGCGCTGAAAGCACAGATCAAAGCCGACGAAGCCGCGGCCCGGGCGATCCTCGCCAAACGACCCGCTTAGGGCGATTGCGCGAGAAGCGCCGATGCCTTGCTCCGCGCCTGCGCGATCGCATCGCTCCATGTCTAGAGCGTCTCGGACGAGACGACGCCGAAATGACCGGAAAATTGTGCCAGGAATTTTTTGACCTGCGCTTCTTTTTGTGAAATGGGGATGAAACCCGCGAGCTTGCGGGCTTCCGTGACGCGCTGCTTCAGCGCTTCATCGGGATGGGCGGCGAGTTGCGCTTCCGCTGCATGGATCTGGCGCCAGAGTGCAACGAGCCCGTCATGCGGCGTTGCGAGCGCGGCGGTAAAGAGCGCGGCATCGAGGTTGCGGCGTATCTGCGCGAGATCCGGATCGAAGGCGACGAGCGCCGTAGCGGGCAGGGTAAAGGGATTGGTCACGCCTTCCGCCGGATAGGCATCGGGGCGCACGGGATGGCGGTCGATCCCGGGCTTCAGCAGCAGTTTTTGGCCATCTTGCGAGAGCAGAAAATCGATGAAGGCTTTCGCGGCCTGCGGATGCGGCGCATTCGCGAGTTCGGCGACATAGGCGGGTAGAAAGGCGGTCTTCTGCGGATAGGCGATCGCGATCGGCTGGCCTTTCGCCGCCGCATCGAGCGGATGAAAATCGATCGCCAGGAAGAGCGCGGCTTTGCCGATTTCGATCGCATCGAGCCCATGCGGATTATCGGTGAGGGCCGCATTGCCGGCGATTTCGGAAAGCAGCGCCCAGCCTTTCTCCCAGCCTTCGCTCTGCAAGATGATCTCATAAAGCGCCGCAGCGAAGCCGACATGCGGCGTCGGCATGATGATCTTGCCTTCAAGATCGGGTTTGGCGGCGTCCGCCCATGTCTGCGGCGCAGCCTTGCCGGCCCAGAACGCTTTCGGGCCATAGGCCAGCCCATAGCCCGCGACTTCGAAACCTTCGAACGCGCCGCTTGGATCCGAGAGCGGCATGCCGCCGAGCGTGCCGGGAAGGGCTTTGCGATCGATCGTCAGTGTCGCGAAGGCGCCGACTTTGCGTAGGAGCGAAAAATTGCCTGACGCGGCCCAATAGACATCGGCGCCGCCGTGATCCCTGGCGGCAAGGAAGCTCATCGCCTCGCGCCCGCCTTTATGCAGCATGGTGATCGTTACGTCGGGATGCATGGCTTCGAAAGCCGCCTCAAACGTCTGCGCGAAGTCGTCGGAATAGCCGGTGACGACAGTGAGACTGTCTTTGGCCTGCGCCGCGAACGCGATCGACGAGACCAGGGTAATCGCTATGGCACGCAGAACAGTGCGGCCAGCCTGTCTGATAGGTTGCGCTAAAACAAAGAGCATCGTTGGAACCTGCCGGGTTGAACGATATTTACTTTAATATAGCTCAGCCCAACCGTCATTGCGAGGCGTGAAGCGCTAGAGGCAATGATATGTTCGTCATTGCGACCAACGCGAATCAATCCGAACATGCAGCGATGAAACAGCCATGCGTATATATTATGGCGAGTAGACGGAATGGCACGCTTTACACTGGCGTGACATCGGACCTTGCGCAGCGCACATTCCAGCATCGAACCGCAAGCATTGGCGGATTCACGGCGCGCTACGGTTGCAAGATGCTTGTCTGGTATGAGCGGTATGAACGGATGGACGAGGCCATCCAGCGCGAGAAGCAAATCAAGGCCGGTTCACGCGATAAAAAGCTCTCCCTCATCGAATCTCTGAATCCCGGATGGCGCGATCTTTTTGAGGATTTGAACAAGTGATGTGCCCGTCATTGCGAGGAGCATCGCGACGAAGCAATCCAGAACGAGGTATGGCTGGATTGCTTCGCTTCGCTCGCAATGACGGCAAAACCCAGACGGCAAGACTAACGCCGATGCCGCTTTAGCGCCGTTCGACCAAGAAACATCAAACCGGCTCGAAAGGAATCGGGTCGAGAATAATTTTGCCCAAGCCGCGCTGTTTCAATGCCGCTTCGAGCGCCGGTGCCGGCGGCGTGCCTGTGGTGAAGAGTGCCACATGCGGGCTTTCTTCCGGCGCATCGCCCGCTGGCTTGAGGCCGAGATCTTCCTGCAGCACATGATCGACGCGCCGCGCAATGGCTTCAGCCGGATCGATCCAATCGACCCGCCAGGGCGCCAGCCGTTCGAATTTGTCCAGCAGCAAAGGGTAATGGGTGCAGGCGAGCACGATGCAATCGGTGCGGTTGTCGCCCTTGGTGACGAAACAGGGCGCGATCTCGGCGGCGATTGCGTCATCCGCGACCTCTTCGCCTTTCATGCAGGCTTCCGCCAAAGCCGCGAGTCTGGTCGAGCCGACAAGCGTTACATCGCAATGCGCCGCATAGTTGCGCACGAGATCATGGGTGTAGTCGCGCGCGACCGTGCCGGGCGTCGCCAGAACGCTGATCATCTGCGACCGCGAGGCGGCGGCGGCCGGCTTCACCGCGGGGACCGTGCCAACGAAAGGAATCTTCGGATAGGCGGCGCGCAGATGCGGCAGCACCAGAGTGGAGGCCGTATTGCAGGCGATCACGACGATGTCCGGCGTAAAGGCGGCGATAAGCTTCGCCATGACGACATTGACGCGCGCGACCAGCGCCTCGCCGCTCAAACGTCCATAAGGAAAGCCGGCATCGTCGGCGACATAGAGAAAATGCGCATCGCTGCGTAGCCGCATCACTTCGGCGAGCACGGTCAAGCCGCCAAGGCCTGAATCGAAAACCAGAATTTTTGGCGGTTGCGGCATCGGTTCCTTGCGCGGAGAATGAAGCGGATAGTCGAGATGAGCGGCGTGCGTCATATGTCGCTCTTGGAGGAAGTGATGCAGATGAAGGAAGTCATGCAGATCGATCTGCGCGATGAAGGGGCCGGCGCCCTGCCGGCGGCGATTAGCGAAGCGCCGATATCTTTAGCGCTTAAAGGAGCCATCCTTGGCGAACTCCTTGACCAGCGCCTCCTTGATCCCAGCGGTGAGGGCCTCTTCCAATGTGAAGCGCCGGTCGCAGGCGAGGCAGGACAATATAGCGTCAATCTGCGGCTCGGACGGGCCGGAGAGGTCTTCCTTGCCGCAATGCGGGCACTTGGCGCGGGCACCCTCTAGAAAACTCGCCATCTCAACGCCGCGTTAGACCATAAATTCAAACGAATTGAAAAGGTCCTTGTCCCAGATCTTTGTCCAAGATCCTTGTCGCAAGGGCCCTGTTTCATCCGCTGTTTGCCGCCGCCGGTATAAACCAATTCGGCAGGCGGCCAAAATTGTAAATCTCTTGTGATGAGAGCATGCCGCGCGCCTATGCCGCCGCGCGTTGCAATTGACCCGACCGATGCTAGCTTTCCGCCGCCGGACGCAGGGGGCGTGCGGCAAAACCCATTTTGGGAGTGTGGGCATGATTTCAAAATTGCTTTTGAGCGCGGCATTGGTCGCGGGGCTCGCGACGTCGGCCATGGCCGGCGTCATGGTTTCGCCGCTCGGCGATACCGGCACGACGATCACGCGCGTCGCCGAAGGCTGCGGTCCGGGCATGTGGCGCGGCCCGCATGGCGGCTGCCACCCGTATGCCCACGACCGCGCCTGCCCGCGTGGCTATCATCTTGGCCGCGAAGGCCGCCGTTGCTGGCCGAACTGATTTTTTCGCTGTTTCAGCTGTCGAAACGGAGCGAGGCATGGTGCCTCGCTCTTTTTTTGGTCCGCTGCCCGCTTGTCGTTGACTTTTTCCGGTTTCGCGCGTTGCGCGATCATGAAAGACGCAACCCAAGGCGATCAATCGTCCGCACCTGCCGCAGCGGCGGGGCATGAAAAGGCTCATGAAAAGGCCCATGAAAACGGCGACGAAAAAGGTATCGTCGAGACCAAAATTCCCGCGCGGCTCGATCGGTTGCCGTTCGGCGGCTTTCATCTAAAAGTCATCGTCGCACTCGGCATCACCTGGATCCTCGACGGGCTTGAAGTGACGCTCGCAGGCGCGCTTGCCGGCGCGTTGGTGGCGAGCCCGCGTCTGCATTTCACCGATTGGGATGTGGGGCTTGCCTCGAGCTTCTATCTGATCGGCGCCGTCGTCGGCGCGCTTGTCTTTGGCTGGCTCACCGATCGCTTCGGCCGCAAGCTGCTCTTCTTCGTCACGCTCGGGCTTTATTCCGTGGCGACCGCCGCGACTGCCTTCAGCTTCGATCTCACCAGCTTCTGCTTGTTTCGATTTCTTACCGGCGCCGGCATCGGCGGCGAATATAGCGCGATCAATTCCACGATCCAAGAATTCACCCCGGCGCGGCTGCGCGGCCGCACCGACATCATCATCAACGGCACATTTTGGATCGGCGGCGCGATTGGAGCTGCGGCTTCGATCCTGCTGCTGCGGCCGGGGCTGTTTCCGCCGGATATGGGCTGGCGCGCCGCTTTCTTCATTGGTGCGCTTTTGGGCCTGATCATCCTCGGGCTGCGGACATTCGTGCCGGAGAGTCCGCGCTGGCTCGCCATCCACGGCCGCGAGCATGAAGCGGAAAAAATCGTCTCCGATATCGAAAAGGAACTGAAGGATGCCGGCAAGGATGTCTCGGACGAGAAGGATCTGAAGCCGCTGCGCATCAAATCGCGCGATCACACGCCGCTTAGCGACGTGTTCGCGGCGCTCTTTATCACGCATCGGACGCGCACCCTTGTGGGTCTCGCGTTGATGGCGGCGCAAGCCTTCTTCTACAATGCGATCTTCTTCACTTACGGACTCGTGCTGTCGAACTTCTACGGCGTGCCGCATGAGCGCGTCGGCTGGTATATTTTTCCATTTGCGCTTGGCAATGTGTTTGGCCCACTGTTGCTCGGGCCGCTGTTCGACAAGATCGGCCGTAAGCCGATGATCGCCGCGACTTATGCGGCGGCGGGATTGTTGCTGGCGCTCTCAGGCCTGTTTTTCCTGTTCAAAATAACGGACGCGACTGGCCAGACGATCGCCTGGATGGTCGTCTTCTTCTTCGCGTCGGCTGCGGCAAGTGCTGCCTATCTCACCGTGAGCGAAGTGTTTCCGGTCGAGATAAGGGCGCTGGCGATCGCTGCCTTCTATGCTTTCGGCACGGCGATCGGCGGCGTCGCGGCGCCAGCGCTCTTCGGCGCGCTGATCGCGACGAGGACGCGTGAGGCCGTGTTCGTCGGCTATCTCTTCGGCGCGGCTTTGATGGTCTTGGCGGCGGTCGCCGAAGCGTTGTTTGGCGTCGCGGCGGAAGGCAAATCGCTGGAGAGCGTTGCGACGCCACTATCGAGCGCCGGCGAAGACTCCTCCAAGGGCGCTTGCAAGGGCGCTTGCGAGGACGCTTGATCTTTGCCCTTGGTGTCCGCCCGGGGCCCTTCGACGAGTCGCACGAACATGCCGCGCAGCGTGCGCACATCCTGCTCGGTCATCTGCATGCGATGAAAGATGTTGCGCAAATTGCGCTGCATCACCGGCTTCTTGCCGATGGGTCGGAAGAACCCTGCGCGTTCCAGCTCGCCTTCGAGATAATCGAAAAAAGAAAGCACCATATTGCGCGGCGCGGCGGGCGAGCGCTCCACGGCCAGAAAGGGCTTCACGTCGCCGGATGTGGCCTTCAGCCATTCGTAGCCGCAGAGCAGCACGGCCTGCGCGAGATTGAGCGAGGCATAGGCGGGATTGACGGGAAAGGTAATGACCATGTCGGCGAGCGCGATATCGTCATTGTCGAGGCCGGTGCGTTCGGGGCCGAAGAGAATGCCGTGGCGCTCGCCGGCTGCAATCCGGGCCGCCGCCTGCGGCATCGCTTCGGCCGGCGTGAGAATCGGCTTGAACTGGCCGCGCTCGCGTGCCGTCGTCGCATAAAGACAGTTGAGATCGGCGACCGCCGCCTCGACGCTGTCGTAGAGCTTCGCCTTTTCGAGCAGATGCACGGCACCCGCCGCCGCCGCATAGGCGCCTTTCTTCAAGGCGCCGGTGCGCGGCCAGCCCTCGCGCGGATTGACCAGCCGCAGGTCCGAGAGGCCGAAATTCGCCATGGCTCTGGCGCACATGCCGATATTCACCGCGAGCTGCGGCCGCACGAGAATAATGGCAGGGCCCCCTTCGAGGCTTTCTTTCGTGTGATTGGTGCCAGCGCCGGTCATGCCCCATCTGCCCGTAGAGGCTGGTCTTTGTCCACGCCCTTGCGACCGGTAGGATCGCGCGCCGCCACAATTGACCGCCCTCTGCCGAAGGGCGGCGCTTTGCCGGGTCCTACCGCGATGCTATAGGGCAGCCCGGTTCCCCTCCGAGCAAAGGTCGCTGCCAATGGAAAAGATCAAGGTCGCAAATCCCGTCGTGGAACTCGATGGCGACGAGATGACCCGGATCATCTGGCATTTCATCCGCGACAAGCTCATCCACCCCTATCTCGACATCAAGCTCGACTACTACGATCTCTCGGTCGAGAACCGCGACGCGACCGCCGATCAGGTCACGATCGATGCCGCCAATGCGATCAAGAAATATGGCGTCGGCGACAAATGCGCGACGATCACCCCTGACGAGGCGCGCGTCGAGGAGTTCAAGCTCAAGGAGATGTGGAAGTCGCCGAACGGCACGATCCGCAACATTCTAGGCGGCGTGATCTTCCGCGAGCCGATCATCTGCAAGAATGTGCCGCGCCTGGTGCCCGGATGGACGAAGCCGATCGTCGTCGGCCGCCATGCCTTCGGCGATCAATATCGGGCGACCGATTTCAAAGTGCCGGGCAAGGGCCGTCTCACCATCAAATTCGAGGGCGACGACGGCGAGGTGATCGAGAAGGAGGTCTATTCCTTCCCAGGCGCCGGCGTCGCCATGGCGATGTACAATCTCGACGATTCGATTCGCGATTTCGCTCGTGCTTCGCTGAATTACGGCCTGCAGCGGCACTATCCCGTCTATCTTTCGACCAAGAACACGATCCTGAAAGCCTATGACGGGCGCTTCAAGGATCTCTTCCAGGAAGTCTTCGAGACCGAATTCAAGACAAAATTCGGCGAGGCCGGCCTCACCTATGAGCATCGCTTGATCGACGACATGGTGGCTTCCTCGCTCAAATGGTCGGGCGGCTATGTCTGGGCCTGCAAGAATTACGATGGTGACGTGCAGTCGGATACGGTCGCCCAGGGCTATGGCTCGCTAGGCCTGATGACCTCGGTCCTGATGACGCCCGACGGTAAGACGGTCGAGGCGGAAGCCGCGCATGGCACGGTCACCCGCCATTATCGCGAGCATCAGAAGGGCAAGGAGACGTCGACCAATTCGATCGCCTCGATTTTCGCCTGGACGCGTGGTCTTTCGCACCGCGCAAAACTCGACGGCAACGAGAAGCTCGCCCATTTCGCCAAGACTCTCGAGACGATTTGCGTGGATACCGTCGAAGCCGGCTACATGACGAAGGACCTCGCGTTGCTCGTCGGCGCCGACCAGAAATGGTTGTCGACAACCGGCTTCCTCGACAAGGTTGCCGAAAATTTGCGCAAGGCGCTTGGCTGAACCGCGCGATTCGCTGGCATTACGCCGACAGTTGGTGCGAAGCCTGCCGAAAGATTCGGGCAAAATCGTATTTCTGCTGCGCGATTTCGCCCCGCGACCGATTGTCTGATGCGCCGTATCTCGTTATAAGGCCGGCGGTTTGGGTTGGGTTTGGGGAGACTCGAAAGTGCCGGCCGAAACAATTGATGCGGACTACATTCCTTCGGAAGACGAGCCTTTCATGAACGATCGGCAGCGCGAATATTTTCGCCGCAAGCTGCTCGCATGGAAGGAAGACATATTGCGGGAAAGCCGCGAGACCCTCGCGGTTCTGCAAAGCGATAACGAAAATCTGCCGGACCTCGCCGATCGAGCATCGTCGGAAACCGATCGCTCCATCGAGCTTCGGGCCCGCGATCGTCAGCGCAAGCTGATCTCCAAGATCGAAGCGGCGCTCGGCCGGTTGGACGATGGAACCTATGGCTATTGCGAGGAAACCGGCGAGCCGATTTCCTTGAAGCGGCTTGATGCGCGCCCGATTGCGACTTTGTCGATCGAAGCGCAAGAGCGCCACGAGCGCCGCGAAAAGGTCTATCGCGATCCGTGATAGGTCGCCGCGCTCCGGCGCGGCGGCGGTTCATTTCCCGCGCATGCGCCGCAATTGTGCGCCGCACATTTCTGCGTTTCGAATCTTGCGCTGCGATCGCCCGCGTTCTGAGCCGCATCGACGCGCATCGACAATCAGCCTATAAAGATCCTGCAAACTCCGCGATCGTCTGTGTTTGCCGTTTCAATGAAGAGGTCGCTCCCGTTTTGCTCGTTTCGCTTCGAGGCCGAGCAAGGGCGCGCGCAGAATAAAGAAGCAGAATAAAGAAAAAGCAGGCTGCGCCGCTCTTTGATCAGCGTGCCGGCGGCGAAAAAAGCGGCTTCAGATGGACGCAGATGTCCGAGCCTGGGTGAGTCGCTGACTCGGGGCGGGACGTTGATGCTCACAGATCCGATGACGCTGCAGGTGGGGGCTGTGATGGTCCTTGCCACTCTCATCCGCTCGACTTTTGGATTCGGCGAGGGTCTTGTGGCGGTGCCGCTTCTCGCGTTCCTGATGCCGGTCCGCGCCGCGGCGCCTCTTGCGGCGCTCATCTCGATCACTGTCGCCGTCATCGCGCTTATCCAGGATTGGTCCGAAGTGCGTGGCCGGAGCGCCGGCTGGCTTTTGCTGTCGACCCTCTTCGGCATTCCCTTGGGGCTGCTGCTTCTCACCCGGGCGCCGCAGTCGATCATCAAGGGCGCGCTCGCCGTCGTAATCGTCACCTTCTCCCTCTATCCGCTGGTGATGAGGCGCAAAATCCGCCTGCGGGACGATAGGGCCGCATGGCTTTTCGGCTTCAGTGCGGGGGTCCTAGGCGGCGCCTATGGCATGAATGGGCCGCCTCTGGCGATTTACGGCACGCTCCGCGGCTGGCCGCCGCAGCATTTCCGCGCCACTCTGCAAGGGTATTTTCTGCCTGCGAGCGTAATGGGGATCGCCGGCTATTGGCTGGCAGGTCTCTGGACGTCGGCGGTGACGCGCTATTATCTGATCTCCCTCCCGGTCATGGTGGCGGCGGTCTTCATCGGCCGCACCATCAACCGGCGGATGCATCCGTCGCGGTTTCTGTTCTTCGTCCACACCGGTCTTGCTCTGGTCGGCGTCCTATTGCTGTTCCAAGCTTTGCGAGGATAGCGCGCCGGCCCCGAGTTTGCTCCAGAAAGCCAGCGCTCGCGTTCTGTTCGTTTCGGAAATTGCTTCCTATATGAGGGTGCGCTACGTTTTTTAGAATTTGTCCAGCCGATGCGTGAGCGGCTGGCGTCCCCCGTTTTCCGAAGGCGAAACAGTCCATGTCCGGAGCCAAACCTTCCGCTCAAACCGCCGCGTCTCAGCTTGGAGCAGCGCCCGCCGGATCATCCGGTCAGGGTCCCGCCGTGCATGAGAGCAAGCTCGACAATGGCATGGATCTCGTGGTGATTCCCGATCGCCGCGCCCCGGTCGTGACCCATATGGTCTGGTATCGCAACGGCTCGGCCGATGATCCGCGCGGCAAGTCGGGCATCGCGCATTTCCTCGAACATCTGATGTTCAAGGGCACCAAGAAGAACCCACAGGGCAAATTCTCCGAGATGATCGCCGATTTCGGCGGCCAGGAGAACGCCTTCACCTCGAACGACTACACCGCCTATTTCCAGCGCGTCGCCAAGGATCATCTCTCCGTCTGCATGGACTATGAGGCGGATCGCATGACCGGCCTCGTGCTCACCGACGAGATCGTCGCGCCGGAGCGCGACGTCGTCCTCGAAGAGCGCCGCATGCGCACGGATTCGGATCCCTCCGATCAGCTCAACGAGGCGGTGCAGGCCGCGCTCTTCTCGCATCACCCCTATGGCACGCCGATCATCGGCTGGGGCCATGAGATCGAGGGTCTCGGCCGCGACGACGCGCTCAGCTATTACAACCGTTTCTACACGCCGGAGAATGCGATCCTCGTCGTTGCCGGCGACGTCGAGCCGGATCAGGTCAATGCGCTCGCGCAACAAATCTATGGCGCCATTCCGGCGCGCGGCGAGGCGCCGAAGCGTTTTCGCCCCAAGGAGCCGGAAGCGCGCGCCCATCGCCTCGTGACGCTGGCGGATGAGAAGGTCGAGCAGCCGACCTATCAATCGGTCTTTATCGTACCGTCCTATCGCACGGCGAAGCCCGGCGAGGCCGAGGCGCTTGAAGTCCTTGCCCATATTCTCGGCGGCGGCCAGACGAGCCTCTTCTTCAAGGAGCTGGTCGTCGAGCGGCATGTCGCGGTCTCGACCGGCGCGCATTACGCCGGCACGGCGGTCGACGACACACGCTTCTATGTCTATGGCATGCCGGCGGCGGGCGTCTCGCTCGAAACCCTGGATGGCGAATTCCAGCGGGTGATCGAGATGGTGGCGGAGAAAGGCATCAGCGAGGAAGACCTCGCCCGCGCCAAGACCCGCCTCATCGCCGACGCCATCTATGCGCAGGACAATCAGGCGACGCTCGGCCGCTGGTACGGCTCGTCGCTGGCGACCGGACTCGGCCTCGCCGATGTGCTGCAATGGCCCGATCGCATCGAGGCCGTGACGGCGCAGGATGTCGCCAAGGCCATCAAATGGCTCGACAAGCGGCGCAGCGTCACCGGCTTCCTGCTGCCCGCGGCGTAACGCTTATGCGCATTCCCCTCTCCCATTGGGAGAGGGTGGCTTGCGAAGCAAGCCGGGTGAGGGGTTACCGCCATTGTAAGTTCTGAGAGATCGTAACCCCTCATCCGGTCGGCTTCGCCGACCACCTTCTCCCACAGGGAGAAGGTCAGCACGGCATCGCCGCCGCGTAACTCGTTTTGGACACACATCATGACCGTATCCTCGCCGTCTTTGAAATCCGATCTCTCCCGCGCCGAGCCGTCGCGCGCCGAAGCAGTGCAGAAGATCGTCACCAAGGCCGGCATCGAGGCTTGGCTCGTCGAAGACTATGCCGTGCCGCTGGTCGCGCTCGAATTCGCTTTCAAGGGCGGCGCCTCGCAGGACCCTGTCGGCAAGCCGGGCCTCGCCTCGCTGCTCGCCGGCCTTCTGGACGAAGGGGCAGGGCCTTATGATTCCTCCGCCTTCCATCAGGTGCTTGACGATTACGCGCTCGAAATCTCCTTCTCGGCCGATCGCGATATTCTGACCGGCCGCATGCAGACGCTTGCCAAGCACACGACGAAAGCCTTCGAGCTGCTGCGGCTCTGCGTGAACGACGCGCGCCTCGACGACGAGCCTTTCGCCCGCGTCAAAAGCCAGATCGCGGCGGGCCTGAAGCGCGAGACCAACGATCCCGACTATGCGGCGAGCCGCGCCTTCCGCCTGCACGCCTATCCCAACCACCCTTATGGCGCGCCGGTGCGCGGCGATCTCGAGACGCTCGATACGTTGTCGCAGACCGATCTGCGCGCCATGCGCGCGTCCATGTTCGCGCGCGACGGCTTGAAGATCGCCGCCGTCGGCGCCATCGATGCGGCGACGCTGTCGAGGCACATCGATGAAGTCTTCGGCGATCTGCCGGCGACCGGCGCGCTGACGCCCGTGCCCGACACTGTGGTGGCGCAGGTCGGCACGCGGCATGTGATCGATCTCGACATTCCGCAATCCACCATCCGCTTCGGCCGCCAGGGCCTGACGCGGACGGACCCGGATTTCGTGCCGGCGAGCGTCGTCAATCATGTGCTCGGCGGCGGCGTGTTTTCCGCGCGGCTCTTCCGCGAAGTGCGCGAGAAGCGCGGCCTCGCCTATTCCGCCTATTCGCAGCTCATCACCTTCGATCACGGCGCCATGCTGACGGGGTCGACCTCGACGAAGAATGAGCGCGCGGGCGAATCGATGGACGTCATCCAAAACGAGATCCGCAGCCTCGGCGAGACGGGTCCCTCCGAGGAAGAGCTCGACAAAGCCAAAAAATATCTCATCGGCTCCTATGCGCTGCGCTTCGACACGTCGACGAAAATCGCTGGCCAGCTCGTGCATCTGCAGACGGAAGGCTATGGCGTTGAATATCTCGATGAGCGCAACAAGCTCATCGGCGCCGTGACGATGGAAGATGCGCAGCGCGCGGCCAAGCGCCTGCTCGACAATGGCGAGCTTTTGGTCGTGGTCGCGGGCCGGCCGGAGGGGATGGGGTAGGACTCTGTCTATACTATTCAATAGTGAACGGTTGGTACGCTAGCATCGTCCGCAATTTCTCCCGGTAGGGAATTAATGGCCAAAGGCAGAGTTTAAAAATAAGCCAACAGCCGTAAATCGCGTCCGTTCCGTATGGATCGCTATCATGGAGCAGGCCATGAACGAGACTGTGTCGTAAGTGAGGACCAGGTTTTTTTGTAAAGACGTTTTCTAAGTCCGCTGCAATTGCCGGCGAAAAAATGCTTTCAAGTTCTTCCCGCATTTGTTCGAAAAGAGAGGATATGGTGCGATCTTCTTGCGTTTGCGTGGCGTCGTCGAACTTTGTAACATCATACCCATACGCTTTAAGCACATGACGAAGCGAATTTTCCAGCAGCGGAACTAGGATGTAAGTTGCGCTGGTAAAATCACCTTGAAAGAATCGGGCGAAGCCTCGCGTAAAGGTACTTATGACGTCGGAAGATATGAAAGGGCTATGTTGTAACAGCGCGAAAAGAACATCATCAGAAATGAAATGTTGAGTTACGATAACACATCGTGCGGGCTCGATGACGCCAGCAGCAATTCGTTTTCGTCGACCACTTTCAGCGTCAGCTATTTCATTTTGGATAGCCGAATTTGTCTGCTCCCCGAATCCCGCAGCTTCACCGCGAAAAATCACTTTGCCTTGTCTATCTAGGTGCGTCGGGACAAAAATGGACGAGAAGGGATTCTGACGGATGGCCTTTTTTGCGTCTTCGATAAGATCCTGTGGATCTGGTGAACTTGCCAAAGCGGCAAAGATGAACAGCTTATCTAATAATTTAGCCCCACCTACTCGCTCTTGAACATATTCAGCGAGTTCTTTGACATCGATTTCCCGCGAGAATACGGACATTTCTTCCGATATGCGGCTTTGAAGCTCAATTAACTGCTGTCGTAATTCGTTCCTCCTGCTTTTCTGTCCTGGTATGCCGTGGAGTTGAGCGATCGCGCGGCTCAGGAAATTTGACGCGAGCATGGCCGAATGTGTAATAGAATTCGATTTTACAACCCATTGCTCCGCTGCTTCCACGAGACACCGGTTTCTATCCTCTTCCTTCTTCGCCATATGATAAGCGCGCGCCGCTAGCTGCCAGAGATCAACGC
>JBKQRA010000080.1:0-27393 GCA_052144065.1 Methylovirgula sp.
AGATTGTCGCGTGCAAGAGCACCTCTTTGATCTCGTCGACGCTGACGCCATTATTGATCGCGCCGCGCACATGCAGCTTGACTTCGGGGGCGCGATTGAGCGCCGTCAGCATGGCGAGATTCAAAAGGCTGCGGGTGCGCTTGTCGAGGCCGGGCCGTCCCCAGGCATAGCCCCAGCACCATTCCGTCGTCACATGCTGGAAAGCCATCATGAAGTCGTTCGCCGACGCCATGGATTTGTCGACATAGTCGGCGCCGAGGACGTCGCGGCGCAGCGCCAGGCCTTGTTCGAAGAGGTTTTCAAGCGCGGGGTCTTTATCGGGCATGGGAGTGCTCCCTTTTCCTGAGATTGCTCGGCGCGCAATGACGACCCGGATTTTTGCCTGTCAACGGGGAACCAACGCATAGCGGCTGCACGGTCAGATCATGTCACGATTGTGACTTTGGCGCGTTACTCCGTCGGGGCTATCCGGACAGGAGACGGCATATGGGCAGAAGCGGCGTCATCAAACGCCCGTGCTTGGGCATTTTCGACTTCAAGGAGATCATCGCGCAATTTCCCGATCATGCAGACACGATGCTGCTCGATATTTGTCTCACCAATGAATGCGAGGCGAGCGCCCGGCTGTTTCGACCTTATCGGCCGGTGCCGGCGCATTATCATGTGGCCTGCGATGAATATCTCACCGTCGTCTCGGGACGCGGTCTCTTCTTCATGCACGATATGAAGCCTTTCGAGGTTGGTCCCGGCCAGCTGCTCTTCTTCAAGAAGAAGACGGTGCATGGCATTCCGGCGATTCTCGAGGAGCCTTTCGCCGTGTTCTCGGTCGATGCGCCCCGGCGCGATCCGCGCGACATCGTCTTCGTCAATAAGGCAGATGGCACGCCGGAGAGCTTTATCAAAGGAATTTAGGCTGCGGATAAAAGAAATAAGACGTGAGCTTGGCCGAATTTTTTGAAGCGTCCGTTCTTTCAAGAAAGGTGTAATCTGCCGAAAGCTGCCAACCCATGCATGAAAGGGGGGAGCTATGGATATGAACAGGTTCATCGCCGATGAAAACATAAGACGATACCGCCAACTCGCGAACGAGGCGACTTCCGAGGCCGAGCGATCCAAACTGCTCGCCTTGCTGGCCGAAGAAGAGATCAAGGTCGCTGCGCTCGACAGACTGTGTGGTAAGGCCGCATGCAAAGGCCCGAGCGACAGGTCAGCCCAGCCGGTGACAGCTGACAAAAGCCTTTGAGATTTTACCGAAGGCGCGATTGAAATGCGGCTGCTCTCCGCCGATCAGGTGAAAGCTGCGCGTACGATGATCCATGCCGTCGCGAGATATCCGAATGTCGTTGCAATGCAGCTGAGCGTGACAAAGCCGGTAAAAGCCTTGGGCGGGGTCTTCAGATAGGCTGGGCGCAGAGCCCGCACCAGGAACGCGAAAGGATTGAAGAACGCTCCGAAGCAGAGCGCGATCACGATCGGCGCGGGTAGCGTCAGTTGCATCAGCCGCAGCAGGCCGTAAAAGATGAAAAGAAATTGCGCCATCATCAGATAGTCGATGTGCGAGCGTAGAAGGTCTTTGCCTCCGGGAATGAGCTTGGCGACCGGCCCGTTCTCGGCGGAAAAGACGGCGACCAAGAGCCAGGACTCGATCAGCGCGATCAACAGGCAAAGGCCCGCGACGGCCGCGATAATGTTGCCGGACATGTGCTGCCACCCTCTTTGCAGACCAACCATTTGCCAGCCTATAATCGCCTAGCTTTGGCTCGCTGAGTTGCTGTTCAGCGCGGCAAAATTTGATTGCAAGCGCGGTGCGCTGGGTCTTTCGCCGATGGGGGCTGGATGAACAATCGCCTTAAGATTGAATTCGACAGCGCCGCGATCCCTGAATCGCAACGGCTTCGCCACTGGCAGGATCTTGTCGGCGACCATCTCGCCGACGTCGACATGCGGCAACCGAAACACGTCTCGCGGGCCGAGTCTTATTGCGGCTTGATGTCCCTGGACGCCTATCCGGATGTCACCTTCGCAAGGGTGACGAGTGCCAATCAGCTGCTGATGCGGACGCCCGAGCGGATCCGGCGGGCGAGCCACGAGACGGCGCTGGTGAACATTCTGATTTCAGGCGAATGCCAGGTCGAGCAGGAGGGGCGGCGGGCGCTCATGAAGCCCGGCGACCTTTGCCTTTATGAAAGCGTGCGGCCCTATGACATTCGCGTGCCTGGGCCAATCGAAGTGCTGGTCGTCATGGCCGACCGGCAGAAGGTCGAGGCTGCTTTCGGCAATCTGCGCTTATTTACCGGATTGGTGAGCGATGGCACAAAACCTTCGAGCGTCATCGCCGGCCAATATTGGCGAAGCCTCGCCGCGCAAGCCGCTGGCCTGAACGACTTCGAAATTGCCCCTCTCGTCGCGGCGGGCTTCGACTTTCTGAGGGTCGCGCTTGCGTCTGTGCCGTCTTCCGGCTGCGCGCCAAGCGGTGCCTATGCGGTGCAGCGCGCAAAGACTTTCATAAAGGAAAATTTCCATCGCTCGGATATAGCGCCGGCGGAAATCGCCCGGGCGGCAGGCCTGTCGTTGCGGCGGCTTCAGGAATTATTTCAGGCGGAGGGAATAACCATCCTCGGACATTTGCACCGGCTGCGGATGGAGGCCGCCCATCGCGTCCTTGCCGACCCGTCGTTCGCGAAATGGTCGATTAGCTCCATCATGGAGCGTGTCGGCTTCATCGACCAGAGCCAGTTCGCCCGTGCTTTTCGAAAAGCCTATGGCCAAAGCCCGAGAGCGATGCGCAATGCGAAAAAAAATGAGCCGGACGCTGCCGGCTCATGATCACGATTACGGGTTCTTCGGGCCTTACTCCGCCGCCTTTTTGAAATCGGCGAAGGTGCACTGTCCGCTGCTCTTGGCGTGATGGCGCGGGAATTCGATGATCTTCTGCGTCGTGTCGAGCGGCAGTTTCAGCGCTTGCCAGACATCGACCATCGCATCGACGAGATGGGCGACATGGCCATCCGTGTGCAGCGGCGTCGGGGTGATGCGCAGCCGCTCGGTGCCGCGCTCGACGGTCGGATAGTTGATCGGCTGAATGTAGATGCTGTGGCGCTCGAGCAGCATGTCGGACGCCGCCTTGCACTTTTCCGCATCGCCGACGAGCACCGGCACGATATGCGACGGGTTCGTCATCACCGGCAGGCCGGCGGCTGAGAGCGCGTGCTTCGTCAGCATCGACTGGCGCTGATGCTGGCTGCGCCATTCGGCGCCATCCTTCAGGAGGCGCACGGCGGTCGTTGCGGCGGAAGCCACGGCTGGCGGCAGAGCTGTCGTAAAGATGAAGGAGGGCGCATAGGAGCGCACCGCATCGATGATGTTGGACTCCGCGGCGATATAGCCGCCGAGCGTGCCGAAACCCTTGGCGAGCGTGCCCTCGATCACGTCGATCTCGCCCATCACGCCGTCGCGTTCGGCGATGCCGCCGCCGCGCGGGCCATAGAGGCCGACGGCATGGACTTCGTCCATATAGGTCATCGCATTGTAGCGACGTGCGAGATCGGCGATCTTGCCGACCGGGGCGATATCGCCATGCATGGAATAGAGGCTCTCGAAGGCGATGAGCTTCGGCCGGTCGCCGGCCTCCTTCAAAAGATCCTCGAGATGGTCGAGATCATTGTGGCGGAAGATCTTCCGCTCGGCACGGGAGCGCTTAATGCCCTCGATCATCGAATTGTGGTTGTACTGATCGGAGAGGATCAGGCAGTCGGGCAGGAGCTGACCGATGGTGCCGAGCGCCGCGAGATTGGACACCCAGCCGGAGGTGAAGACGAGTGCCTGTTCCTTGCCGTGGAGATCGGCAAGCTCGGACTCAAGCGCGACGAGCGGGTGATTGGTGCCCGAGATATTGCGGGTGCCGCCGGCGCCGGCGCCATGGCGGGCCGCGGCGGCCTGCATCGCGCCGATCACTTCCGGATGGCTGCCCATGCAGAGATAGTCGTTCGAGCACCAGATGGTGACGTCTTCGATCGAGCCGTCAGCCTTGTGGTGCCGCGCAAAAGGGAAGCGGTCGACATCGCGTTCGAGGTCGATGAAGACGCGGTAGCGCCGCTCAGCGCGCAAACGGTCGAGTGCCTCAGCGAAGATTGCCCGATAATTCAAAGTCACGCCTCCGGTCGCGCGAGCATTGCGCTAGCAAATATTGGAGCTTAGGCCGAGGATCGTCGGCAAGGATCGTTCGGGGATCATTGTTATTCTTCGATCGGCGCTAAGACGGCGTCTAGTTCTAGGCACCCGCCTACGTCTTTGTCAGCGGGCGCCGCATTTTTATACAGTTTAAACCTTTCCAAGAAGTCCAAATCGAGCGGCAGATGGTCTCATGACCCCTTTCGTCGGAGCTTCCTGGTTTTGGCTCTATTGCTGGATGCGCCCATAGGCGCGTCCATTGGGCAGGCTGCAGGAACATTTCCCGCCGATCGGGGCGACCCCCGGAAGTTCGCAGATGCGCGACGGCGTCGCACAATAATGACCTCCGCCCGGGACCTCCGGCGGCTGTTCGCCGTAATCGCCGGGAGAATCATAGGAAGGGGCCGCCCAGTCGTAATCGTAGCCGTAGTCATAGGGATAGTCCCATCCCCAGCCCGGCGAAACATACACATAGGGCCCGCGGCCGTAGCCGTAACGGCGGCCGGCAAAATATCCCACTCCGCCTGGCTGGCCGCCATGGCTGAAGCCGGCGCCGCCGAAATGGGCCCCGCCGCTGAAATGCGCGCCACCACCGAAATGGGCTCCGCCACCGCCACGGCCGCCGGCGCCGCCATGACCGCCCGCCGCGATAGCGGGTGCGGCCAACAAGGCCAAGCCCATGCCAAAGCCGATGGCGGCCAAAACCGTGAGGCACTTCGGGAAAGCCCGCATCTTCTATCCTATCGCTTTGAGGCCGCGACAGATTCGGGCTTGCTCAAGCAAAGCCAATTTAGCCGTCGCGGACGTCCAAGTCCTTGCGATAGCTCAATCGCAGCGCAAAGGCTTCAGCGATCACCGGCTTGTGAGAGGTGGCGTGGATAAGAAAACGCCGGAAGCGCGAAGCTTCCGGCATCTTTTCTCTCGGACTGAGAGTTATGGTTAGGGCTGATCAACGCGATCCGAAAGGCTCTGGTCATCGTCGGGAATGTAGTTGCGGCCGTAAGAGCCGTAGGGCTGGCCATAATAGCCCTGGCCATAGCCCATCGCGTAATCGCCATAGCTGCCGGCGGCGAGCTGAGCCGCAAGGGGCGCCCTTTCAAAGAAGTCGAACGCTGCATTTCTATCTCCATTTGCTTCGCTTTGGGTGCAGGATCGACTGAGCCCGGTCTTCAGCGCAAACGAGCGCAACCCCGGTTTCCCGCGCGGAAAATGGCAGCCATTCGACAAAAGCCTGACGGACTTCAGACTTGAACTACGAACCGGACTTGCCAAAATAGTTGTGCAAATTTGCAGAGTGGGAGGGCGGAATGGACAAGGTCCTGCGTAGCTTCCTTTCGACCTTGATCGTAAGCGGCTCATTGGATGTCGTGACCGCAACGGGACAGCGCTTCACCGTCGGCGACGGCACGGCCGCCCCTGCCGAGGTTCACTTCAAGGACCTTTGGGCGGAACTCGCCTTCATACGCAATCCGGGACTTCGCTTCGGCGAGCTTTACATGGACGGCCGCGTCGCCGTAACGCGCGGCACGATCTATGATGTGCTTGCACTCGCGGCGCGCAATATCGAGCGCTTCAAGGAATTTCCCTGGCTGCGGGCGGTCGAACGCCTGCGCTATGTCCTACGCGGCCTGATCCACAATCGGCAAGACCAGGCCCGCCGCAACACCGCGCATCACTACGATCTCGACGGGCGGCTCTATCAGCTCTTCCTCGATCAGGACCGGCAATATTCCTGTGCCTATTTCGAGCGCGACGGCGGCACGCTCGATGATGCGCAGCTCGCCAAGAAACGCCATATCGCGGCAAAACTTTTGATCGAGGCGGGCGACAAGGTTCTCGATATCGGCTGCGGCTGGGGCGGCATGGCGCTTTATCTTGCCCAGATCTGCGATGCGCATGTCACCGGCATTACGCTGTCCCAGGAGCAGCACAGCGTCGCGTTGCAGCGGGCGATCGATGCCGGCCAGGAGTCGAAGACCGAATTTCTGTTGCAGGATTATCGCGAGATCGATGAGCGGTTCGACCGCATCGTCTCGGTCGGCATGTTCGAACATGTCGGGCTCGGCTCTTATGATGCCTATTTCCAGCAGATCGCCCGTTTGCTTGACGATGATGGTGTCGCGCTCCTGCATACGATCGGTCATTCGAGCGCGCCGTCGCCGACTAATCCCTGGGTCGCGAAATATATCTTTCCGGGCGGCTATATTCCGTCGCTCTCCGACATCATGCCGGCGGTCGAGCGCGCCGGACTCATTGTTTCCGACATAGAGATTTTGCGGCTGCATTACGCGGAGACGCTGAAGCATTGGCGCGAGCGCTTCGCCGCGCATCGCAAGGAGGCTGCGGCGCTCTATGACGAACGCTTCTGCCGGATGTGGGAATTCTATCTCGCAGGCTGCGAGTGCACCTTCCGTTACGAGGGAACCGTCGTCTTCCAGATCCAGCTCGCAAAGCGCATCGATACGGTGCCGATCACACGCGACTATATCGCGGCGCGCGAAGCCGATTTGCGCCGGCGTGACAGCGCGACGGAGAGCGCAACTCCGGGCCTGCGCATCGCCGGCTAGACGCGCGGCCGGAAGGTTTTAGCGAAACTGTCGCGAGGCTGCCCTCGCGACAGAGCGACAAGCCTGCGGCAATTGCCTTTTTCATTTGTAGCCCACAGGATCGCGCGATGATTCTCACTGCGGCGCCAAGCTTGCCGCGCCCGCTTGCGCCGATGCGGCATGAAGGATCCTGATGCAATCTCGTCCCATGGTCTTTATCGCGACGCCTTGCTTCGGCGGTCTCGTTTCGCAGCATTACATGCAATCGGTCATCAGCCTGATCCAATATGCCGGTCAGGCGGGCTTTGATGCCATGCTGGCGCTGCTCGGCCATGATTCCCTCATCACCCGCAGCCGCAACACGCTGGTCACGCAATTCTTGCAGTCGCCGGCGACGCATATGCTCTTCATCGATGCCGACATCAGCTTCGATCCGCAGCAGGTCTATGACATGCTGTCTTTCGATCAGGATGTGGTCGCCGGTATCTATCCGTTGAAGGTGATCAACTGGGACAATACGGCGCTGCGCCGGCTTGCGGGCGGCGAAACCTTCCAGACCGCGCCTTTGCTTTACGTCGGCACGCTCTGCGACGGCGCCGAGCTCGAACGTGTCGGCCGTTTCGCGACGGGCGTCTATTGCGGCGGCGGCTTCCTGATGATCAAGCGCCAGGCGATCGAGCAGATGGTCACCGCCTATCCGGAAGCCCGCTATAAGAACGTGCATGCCTTCAGCAATGCCAAGGGCGATGAATATTACGCGCTGTTCGAATGTCTGATCGATCCCGAGACCAAGACATATATCAGCGAGGACTTCGGCTTCTGCCAGAAGTGGCGTAACCTCGGCGGCAAGATCTGGCTCGATACCGAGAGTCGCCTGACCCATATTGGCTCATTCAGTTTCGTCGGCGCGCCGCAGCCGCGCTATCAGATGATGCCGCAAGCGGCGGCGAGCTGAGCCTTTCGCCCTTTCAGATTATTGGCCGAATGCCGCTTCAATTTAATGGCATTTTTATGCGAGGTCGTGCGATCAACCGCCTCGCCGAAACGTGATGCGGCAATGGGCGCGCGCAACTTGGCCGGCGTGTTGCAGCCATTTATGTTCGCGCGCAATGAGCGGGGTTTTCGAGGGCCGGATGAGCGAGAAGAAGATCGATCAGCGGGTCATCGATCTCTGGGACCAGTACGTCCATGTGCATTTCGACCGCCGCAGATTTTTCGTCGAGGCCGGACTGTTGCTCGGTGGCGTCGGCGCCGCGGCGGCGCTTTTGCCGCAGTTCGAATCGAATTATGCGGGCGCTGCCGTCATCGATGAAAATGACAAGCGCATCGCGGTCGAATGGCTAAGCTTTGCCGGTGCCAGCGGGACACTCAAAGCCTATCAGGCCTCACCCAAGACGCCGCTGAAGCTGCCCGGAAAAGGCAATGGCATTCTGGTGGTCCACCAGAATCGCGGATTGAATCCGCATATCGAAGACATCACCCGCAGGCTCGCCACCGAGGGCTATGTCGCTCTTGCGGTCGATTTCCTGTCGCCGCTCGGCGGCACGCCGTCCGACGAAGATGCGGCCATGCAGCTCTTCCCCAAGCTCGATGGCAATATGGCCATCGCCGATGCGCATGCCGCCATCGCCTTCATCCGCAAGCGTGGCGATCCGAATGGCAAGGTCGGCGCGCTGGGCTTTTGCTGGGGCGGCGGCATCGTCAATTGCGTCGCGGCCGATCCCGCCAAGATGATCGGTGCTAATCCGGATGCGAGCGTCGTCTATTACGGCGCGCCGCCGCCGCTGGATTGGGTTCGTAAGATCAAGGCGCCGATCCTCCTCAACTATGCCGATCCGCAAAAGGATACGCGGCTTGGCGGCTTGCTGCCCGGCTATGAGAAAGCGCTGACTGCAGCGAAGATCAAATACACGCTCTACACTTATGACGGCGCCAATCACGCCTTCAACGATGATACGCAGCAAGCGCGTTACAATGAGGCCGCGGCGCAACTCGCCTGGGACCGGACCCTCGGCTTTCTCAAGAGCCATCTGGCTTAGACGCACAACATCTCGCGCTGAGTAGACTCGCGGTCTATCTCGCCAAGTCGATCATGCTGTTGGAAGTCCCGCGGCAATCGCGTGAGTATGCGCTGAAATATTCATCAGGCATGGCAGCGATGTTGCACGCCAGTGTGCGTTGAATAACAGTAAGAGCCGTCTGTGAATGGCCGTCTGCGCGCGGCAATTCCGCTTGGCCGGTCAGGGGACATAATCATGCAAGACGCCGCACTCTCTCTCAATCCAGCCGTGAGCACGCGCCGCTGGATTCAGCTCCTTCTCGGCTTCATCGTGATGATGGCGATCTCGAGCCCGCAATATGTGTGGACGCTCTTCGTCAAATCCTTCCAGACGACGACCGGCGGCAGTCTAGCCGCGGTGCAGATCACCTTTTCGATCCTCGTCGTTCTGCAGACCTGGCTGTCGCCGCTGCAAGGCTGGCTGATCGACCGTTTCGGGCCGAAGCTGCTGATCACTTTCGGTGCAGCTCTGTCCGGGCTTGGCTGGGTCGCCGCGGCGAATGTGACTAACATTTATGCACTTTATGCCACCTATGGCCTACTTTGTGGGCTGGGTACTGGCTTCGTCTATGTCGGCGTCGTCGGCCTGATGGTGCGCTGGTTTCCGGAGCGGCGCGGCTTCGCCGCCGGCGTCGCGGCGGCGGGCTACGGCTTCGGCGCAATGGCGACGACATTCCCCATCACCGACATGATGGCCAAGGCCGGCTATCAGCACACGCTCTTCGTCTTCGGCTTGATCCTCGGCAGCGTCGGCGTGCTCGCCTCGATCTTCTTGCGCAATCCGCATCCTGACGAGCTTCCCGCCGGCGCAGTGAAAGCGACCTCCGGCGTCGCGCCTGGGCGCATGCTCGCCTCACCGATCTTCTGGCTGATGTTCGTCATGATGACGATGATGTCGACCGGCGGCCTGATGGTGGTGTCGCAATTCGCCGGCTTCGCGAAAGAGTTCAAAGTCGGCGATGCGCTGGTCTTCGGCCTCACCGCTCTGCCGCTCGCTTTGACCTTCGACCGGATCACCAATGGTCTGACGCGGCCCTTCTTCGGTTGGGTGTCGGATCAGATCGGCCGCGAGAATACGATGGCGCTGGCCTTCGGGCTCGAGGCCTGTTCGATCGCGGTGCTTCTTCTGTTCCGACACGATCCGCTGGTTTTCGTCGTGATGTCGGGCGTCGTGTTCTTCGGCTGGGGCGAGATCTTCTCGCTCTTCCCGTCGACGCTGACCGACACTTTCGGGACGAAATATGCGACGACGAATTACGGCCTGCTCTATGTCGCGCAAGGCGTTGGCTCGATCTTCGGCGGTCCGCTCGCGGCGATGCTGCATGACGCGGCCGGCAGCTGGCTACCGGTCTTTGCCATCGTCATCGGACTCGATGTCGCGACCGCGCTGCTTGCCTTCTTCGTCTTGAAGCCGCTGCGTATTGCGAAAAAGCCCGTTTTCGAATGAGACGGAGCTAGCCCTTAGAATCGCGCTTGGCGATTTCCGCGGCCCAGGGCTCGATCAGCTTCGGCAAGAGCTTTGGGCCTTCGGCGACGGTAAAATTCCAAATCGCCTGACCGACCGGGCTGAACGGCCGGTCGGCGCGGCGCACGATGAACCACTGCCTTATGATCGGCAGCCCCTTCACGTCGAGCACCACAAGCCGCCCGGTCTCCACTTCCGCTTCGATCGTATGAGCGGAAATCAAAGCGATGCCGAGGCCGGCAATGACCGCCTGCTTTATGGTCTCGTTCGAGCCGATCTCGATCGAGATTTTTGGCTGGCGTACCACGACATTCGAAAAGAAATATTCGAACACGGACCGCGTGCCCGAGCCTTCCTCGCGGACAATGAAATTTTCATTCGTCAGCTCGGCTTTGTCGATCGAGCGTCGGTGTGCAAGTGGATGATCCGGCGCGGCTATGACGACTTGCGGATGCGGGCCAAAGGTCTCGCTCTCGATCGGAAAATCCATCGGCGGCCGTCCCATCAGTCCGACGTCTATGCTAAAGTCCCGTAGCTGATCGACCATTTCAGACCTGTTGCCGACGTGGATCGTCACTTCGATCCCTGGATTTTGCCGGGCGAAGGCTGCTATGAGGCGCGGAGCGAAATATTTAGCGGTCGAAACGACGCCGACGGAGATCCGGCCGGCACGCGTGCCGCGGATGGCGGCCAGCGTATTGTCGAGCTCATTCAAGACGAGATCGATGCGGCGGGCGGCGTTCACGACTTCTTCCCCTGCGGCGGTCAAGCGCAAGCGCCCGCCGCAGCGATCGAATAAAGCAATCCCCGCATCCTCCTCGAGAAGCTTGATTCTTGAGGTCAGGGCGGCCGGCGTGACATTGAGTTTTTCAGATGCCAGCACGATTGTGCCGGCCTTTGCCACGGCGTGAACGGTTTCCAATTGTTTGAGGGTCAAATGGCGCATCAGCATAGCTTAGATTTTTTTAAGTGGAATCTCAATATTATTCAGTTTTATTTGGTCAATATTCTGCGCACAAGCGCTGCATAACCCGGAAAGGCGAGGGTTTGAGCATGCTGGAACTCGCACGCAGCAGGGATTTGGACCGTATCTTGGCCGAGTCCGTCAGCCTTGACCATACGCTTGCGCCTGTCGCAGAGGCCGTTCGTGAAATTGCCGGCGCCGCCATCGAAATGGCTGAACTCGTCTCCCTTGGCCGCCTCGCCGGAGAGCACGGCGCCGCCATCGGCAGCCTCAATCGCGACGGCGATGCGCAAAAGCATCTCGACGTGCTCGCCAATGATCTCTTCGTCGCCGCGCTGCGCCGCGCGCCGGTCGCGAGCGTCCTTTCCGAAGAGCTGCATGAGCCGATAGCGCTGCATGACGATGCGCCGCTCGCGGTCGCGATCGATCCGCTCGACGGCTCCTCCAACATCGACACCAATGTGTCGATCGGGACGATCTTCTCGATCCTGCCCGTTGTCCCCAATGCGACCGATCTGAAGACGCATTTTCTGCAGCAGGGCCTTGCTCAGCTCGCCGCGGGCTTCTTCATCTATGGTCCGCAGACGGCGCTGGTTCTCGCCTTTGACCGCAAGACCCGGATTCTCATTCTCGACCGCCGCAAGGGCTGCTTCATCGAAGCGGTCGCGGACACGCAGATTCCGAAGGATTCGAGCGAATATGCGATCAATGCCTCGAACTATCGGCATTGGGGGCCCTCGATTCAGGCCTTCGTCGATGATTGCGTGAAAGGCACGGAAGGCCCGCTGCGCCGCAATCACAATATGCGCTGGATCGCTTCTCTCGTTGCCGAAGTCTATCGCATCTTGAACCGCGGCGGCATTTTTCTCTATCCGGGCGATCTGCGGTCGGGCTACAGCGCCGGACGCCTGCGGCTGCTCTACGAAGCAAGCCCCGTCGCCCTCATCATGGAATATGCGGGCGGCGCGGCGACCGACAGCGTGCATGCGATTTTGTCGATCATCCCGGGCGATGTTCATGCACGCACGCCGCTCGTCTGCGGCTCCGCCGATCCTGTCAAACTTGTCATGCGCTACCACACCGACCCGCAATTTTCGGCCGAGCGCTCGCCGCTGTTCGCGCGGCGCGGCCTGATGCGCCAGTAAACGGAGAGACCAAATGTCGGTGAAACACCCGATCATTTCCGTGACCGGCTCTTCGGGGGCCGGCACCACTTCGGTGAAGCGGACCTTCGAGCAGATCTTTAGGCGCGAAGGCGTCAATGCCGCCTATATCGAGGGCGATGCCTTCCATCGCTTCGATCGCGAGGGCATGCGCCTGGTGATGCAGGAGGAAGAGGCGCGCGGCAATCACCACTTCAGCCATTTCGGCCCTTCCGCCAATCTTCTCGAAGAGCTCGAGAACGTCTTTCGTACCTATAGCGAAACCGGTCTCGCCAAGACCCGCCATTATGTGCATGACCCGGAAGAGGCCGAGCGCTATGGAGCGGCCCCCGGCACCTTCACCGATTGGCGCGCGCTCGAGCCCGGCAGCGAGGTCCTGTTCTACGAAGGCCTGCACGGCGCCCTCGTCAACGAAGAGGTCAACATCGCCAAATATGCCGATCTGAGGATTGGCGTCGTGCCGATCATCAATCTCGAGTGGATACAGAAGATTCATCGCGACAAGGCGGCGCGCGGCTACTCGATGGAAGCGGTGATGGACACGATCCTGCGCCGCATGCCCGATTACGTTCACTACATCTGTCCGCAATTCGTCGAGACCGACATCAATTTCCAGCGCGTGCCGACGGTGGATACCTCCAATCCCTTTACCGCGCGCTGGATTCCGACGGCGGATGAATCGATGGTGATCATCAGATTCCGCCGTCCGGGCGGCATCGACTTTCCGTATTTGCTGTCGATGATCGCGGACAGCTTCATGTCGCGGGCGAATTCGATCGTCATTCCGGGCAGCAAGCTCGATCTGGGCATGCAGCTCATCCTGACGCCGTACATTTTGCAAATCGTCGAGCGGGCGCGCCGCGCCGGCTAGACTTCGAGATAGTGCCGGCTTGGTCCGCCGGTCGAAGGAGTGGATGATGAATGTGCTGACGAAAGTGCAGCAGGGTATGAGCGAACGCGATCTGGCGAATGCCATTCGCGCGCTTGCCATGGATGCGGTGGAGAAGGCGAATTCCGGCCATCCCGGCATGCCGATGGGTATGGCCGATGTCGCGACCGTGCTCTTCTCGCGCTTTCTCAAATTCGATCCGGCCGATCCGCTGTGGCCTGATCGCGACCGCTTCGTGCTGTCGGCCGGGCATGGTTCGATGCTGCTCTATTCGGTGCTGCATCTCCTCGGTTATAAGGATGTGACGATCGAGGAGCTGAAGAATTTCCGCCAGCTCGGCTCGAAGACGCCCGGTCATCCGGAATATGGTCATACCGGCGGCGTCGAGACGACGACGGGCCCGCTCGGCCAGGGCCTGGCGACGGCGGTCGGCATGGCGATCGCCGAACGCATGATGGCGGCCCGCCACGGCGCCGAACTTATCGATCATAAGACCTATGTGATTGCCGGCGATGGCTGCCTGATGGAAGGCATCAGCCAGGAAGCGATCGCGCTTGCCGGCCATCTGCGTCTGTCGAAGCTCGTCGTCCTTTGGGACGATAATGGCATCACCATTGATGGCGCGGTCGACCTCGCCGATTCCGTCGATCAGATCGCACGGTTCAAATCAGCGGGCTGGAATGCGGTCGGCATCGATGGCCATGATGTCGAGGCCATCAGCAAGGCGCTCACCGACGCGCAGACATCCGATCGGCCGACCCTAATCGGCTGCAAGACGGTGATCGGCTACGGCGCGCCAACGAAGGCGGGCACGGCTGGCGTGCATGGCGCGGCGCTCGGCGCCAAGGAGATCGAAGGCGCCCGCGAAAAGCTCGGCTGGAGCGCGGCGCCTTTCGAAGTGCCGGAGAATATCGCCGCGGCCTGGCGCGACATCGGCAAACAGGCTGCCGTCTCACATGCTGCTTGGCGCGAACGTTGGGCTGCTTTGCCGAAGGAAAAGATCGTGCGGTTCGAGGCCGATCTCAAGGGCGATGTGGCGCCGGCGGTGTTCGAAACCATTGCCGCTTTCAAGCAGGCGGCGAGCACCGGCGGCGCGGCGCAGGCGACGCGCACCTCATCGCAGAAGCTGCTCGATGTTTTGGCGAAAGCGCAGGCGAATCTCATCGGCGGCTCGGCCGATCTCACCCATTCCAATCTCACCAAGGCGGTCGAGATGAAGTCGGTGACACGCGACGACTTTTCCGGCCGCTATATTCATTTCGGCATCCGCGAATTCGGCATGGCGGCGGCGCTCAACGGCATTGCGCTGCATGGCGGCTTCATCCCCTATGGCGGCACCTTCCTCGTCTTCTCCGATTATGCACGCCCGGCGCTGCGCCTCGGCGCTCTGATGGGCCTGCGGACGATCTATATCTTCACCCATGATTCGATCGGCCTCGGCGAAGACGGGCCGACGCATCAGCCGGTCGAACATCTCGCGTCCTTGCGCGCGATCCCCAATCTCTACGTTTTCCGTCCGGCCGATGCGGTCGAGACGGCGGAGGCCTGGGAGCTTGCGATGCTGTTGACGCATGCGCCCTCGGCGCTCTGCCTGTCGCGGCAGAATCTGCCGATCATGCGGCGCGAGCACCTCAAGGATAATCTCTCGGCGAAGGGCGCCTATGTGCTGCGCGAACCGGATGGCGGACGCGACATCACTTTGCTTGCGACGGGCTCCGAGGTCAGCCTTGCCGGCGAAGCTGCGGAGAAACTCGCGGCGCAAGGCATCAAGGCCGCCGTCGTCACCATTCCTTGTTTCGAACTCTTTGCCGAACAGGACGAGGCCTATCAGGCGCAAGTTCTGGGTGAAGCGCCGCGCATCGGCATAGAGGCCGGCCTTCGTCATGGCTTCGAAAGCCTGTTGCGGCCGCAGGATGCATTTATCGGCATGAAGTCTTTCGGCGCCAGCGCGCCGGCCGGGGATCTCTACCGTATTTTCGGCATTACGGTCGATGCAGTCGTTACGGAGGCGCAGACGCGCCTTCAAAAAAAGAATTGAGGGAGACGGATATGGCCCGCATCACATTGCGTCAGCTGCTCGATCATGCGGCCGAGCATGACTATGGCGTACCGGCATTTAACATCAACAATATGGAACAGGGTCTGGCGATCGCCGAAGCTGCGGCCGCCGTTGATGCGCCGGTCATCATTCAGATGAGCCGCGGCGCGCGCGCCTATGCAAGCGACATCATGCTCTCGAAGATGATGGAAGCGCTCGTCGAGATGTATCCCGACATTCCGATCTGCGTGCATCAGGATCACGGCAATAGCGAAGCAACCTGCCTCACCGCGATCCAATATGGCTTTTCCTCGGTGATGATGGACGGTTCGCTCGAAGCTGATGCCAAGACGCCGGCCTCTTATCAATACAATATCGACATCACGCGCCGCGTCGCCGATATGGCGCATATGGTCGGTGCTTCCGTTGAAGGCGAACTCGGCGTTTTGGGCTCGCTCGAACATGGCACGGGCGAGAAGGAAGACGGCCACGGCGCCGAGGGCCAGCTCTCGCGCGAGCAGCTTCTGACCGATCCCGATCAGGCCGTTGATTTCGTCATGCGCACGAAGGTCGATGCTTTGGCGATCGCCATGGGCACCTCGCATGGCGCCTATAAATTCAGCCGCAAGCCGGATGGCGAAATTCTCTCGATGCGCGTTGTCGAGGCGATCCATTCGCGCCTGCCGAATACCCATCTCGTCATGCATGGCTCGTCCTCCGTGCCGCAGGAGCTGCAGGACGAATTCAATAAATACGGCGGTGCGATGCGGCAGACCTTTGGCGTGCCGGTCGAAGAGATCGTGAAGGGCATCAAGCACGGCGTCCGCAAGGTGAATATTGACACGGACTGCCGGCTGGCGATGACGGCGGAGTTCCGCCGGATCGCGACGACGAAGCCGGATGAATTCGATCCGCGCAAATTCTTGAAGCCGGCGATGGATGCGATGCGCGAAGTCTGCCGGTTGCGCTTCGAGCAATTCGGCACGGCGGGACAAGCGGGGAAAATCAAGGTGCTACCCATGTCGGCGATGGCCAAACGCTACGCCTCCGGAAGCCTCGATCCGGTGCGCGACGAGAGGGCCGAGACCAAGACCGCCGCGGAGTGATCAAAGGAGCAACTATGAACATTCAAAAGCAGACGTCCGCGGCCCAGACTCCAGTGGCATCTGGGGAGAAGCGCAGCCGCTATTCGGCTGGCGTCATGGAATATCGGAACATGGGCTATTGGGAGCCCGATTATGAGCCGAAGGATACCGATCTCATCGCCGTCTTTCGCGTGACGCCGCAGGATGGCGTCGATCCGATCGAAGCGTCTGCCGCAGTCGCTGGCGAATCCTCGACGGCGACTTGGACGGTCGTGTGGACGGACCGTCTGACGGCCTGCGAGAAATATCGGGCGAAGTGCTACAAGGTCGACCCGGTGCCGAATGCGCCCGGCTCCTATTTCGCCTATATCGCCTATGATCTCGATCTCTTCGAGCCGGGTTCGATTGCCAATCTCGCGGCCTCGATCATCGGCAATGTCTTCGGCTTCAAGCCGCTGAAAGCGCTGCGCCTTGAAGACATGCGGCTGCCTGTTGCCTATGTGAAGACTTTTCAGGGCCCGGCGACCGGCATCGTCGTCGAGCGCGAGCGGCTCGATAAGTTCGGCCGGCCGCTGCTTGGCGCGACGGTGAAGCCGAAGCTCGGATTGTCTGGCCGCAACTATGGCCGCGTCGTCTATGAGGCGCTGAAGGGCGGTCTCGACTTCACCAAGGACGATGAGAACATCAATTCGCAGCCGTTCATGCATTGGCGCGACCGTTTCCTCTATTGCATGGAAGCGGTGAAGAAGGCCGAGGCCGCGACCGGCGAGGTGAAGGGCACCTATCTCAACATCACCGCTGCCACCATGGAAGACATGTATGAGCGCGCCGAGCTCGCCAAGGAGCTTGGCTCCTGCATCATCATGATCGACCTCGTGATCGGCTATACGGCGATCCAGTCCATGGCCAAATGGGCGCGCCGCAACGACATGATCCTGCATCTCCACCGCGCCGGCCATTCAACCTATACGCGGCAGAAGACGCATGGCGTCTCCTTCCGCGTCATCGCCAAATGGATGCGGCTTGCCGGCGTCGATCATATTCATGCCGGCACCGTCGTCGGCAAGCTCGAAGGCGATCCAAACACGACCAAGGGCTATTACGATATCTGCAGGCAAGACGTGAACCCGATGTGTCTGGAGCACGGCATCTTCTTCGAGCAGCAATGGGCTTCGCTCAACCAGCTGATGCCGGTGGCCTCCGGCGGCATTCATGCCGGCCAGATGCACCAGCTTCTCGATCTCCTCGGCGAGGACGTCGTGCTGCAATTCGGCGGCGGTACCATCGGCCATCCGATGGGCATCGCGGCTGGCGCAACCGCCAATCGCGTCGCACTCGAAGCGATGATCTTCGCGCGCAATGCCGGCCGCGACATTCTGCACGAAGGGCCGGAGATTCTCGAAAAGGCGGCGCGCCACTGCCTGCCGCTGAAGCAGGCGCTCGATACCTGGGGCGAGGTCACCTTCAATTATGCCTCGACCGATACGCCGGATTTCGTGCCCACCGCGACGGCCGCCGAATAAGGAGAAATTCAATGCGTATCACGCAAGGCTGTTTTTCATTCCTGCCGGATCTGACGGACGACGACATCCGGGTCCAGGTGCAATATTGCATCGACAAAGGCTGGGCGGTGAACATCGAATTCACCGACGATCCGCATCCCCGCAACACGTTTTGGGACATGTGGGGCCTGCCGATGTTCGACATTAAGGACGCGGCGGCCGTCATGCTGGAGCTCGATGCCTGCCGCAAGGCCTATGGCGGGCGTGCCTATATCCGCATCTCGGGCTTCGACTCGACGCATGGCTGGGAGGCGGTGCGCATCTCCTTCATCGCCTCGCGGCCGGACAACGAGCCGGGCTTCAAGCTCATCCGGCAGGAGGTCGAGGGCCGCAGCATGCGCTACACGCTGCAGCCCTATAGCAATGACCGGCCGGAAAGCGAGCGCTACGGCGCGTAAGGCGTGAATGATGTCGTCTACTGAGACAGCACTCGACGCGGCGACGGCGGAGCTTGCGGAAAATGTCGATCTGCGCCGTGAACTCGCCGACACGCATGTCGGCGCTGTTCTCGATCAGCTCGATGCCGAACTCGTCGGCCTGAAACCGGTCAAGACGCGCATCCGCCAGATCGCGGCGCTGCTGCTCGTCGATCGGGTGCGCCAGCGCGTCGGGCTTTCCTCCGAGACGCCGACGCTGCATATGAGTTTCACTGGCAATCCCGGCACCGGCAAGACGACGGTCGCCAAGCGCATGGCCGAGATTCTTCATGCGCTCGGCTATGTGCGCAAGGGCCACCTCGTTTCGGTGACGCGCGACGATCTCGTCGGCCAATATATCGGCCATACCGCGCCGAAGACCAAGGAAGTGCTGAAGAAGGCCATGGGTGGCGTCCTCTTCATCGACGAGGCCTATTATCTCTACCGGCCGGAGAATGAGCGCGACTACGGCCAGGAGGCCATCGAAATCCTGCTGCAGGTGATGGAGAACCAGCGCGACGATCTCGTCGTGATCCTTGCCGGCTACGCCGACCGCATGGACCGTTTCTTTCGCTCGAATCCCGGCTTTCGCTCGCGCATTGCGCATCACATCGATTTCCCCGATTATACGGATGCGGAATTGATGGCGATCGCCGAGAGCATGATGAAGGCGCAGAATTATCATTTGAGCCCCGCAGGTGCCGAGGCCTTCCGCCGCTATATCGAAGTACGCCGGCAGCAGCCGCATTTCGCCAATGCGCGCTCGATCCGCAATGCGATCGACCGGATCAGGCTGCGTCACGCCAACCGGCATTTCCAGAACGACGGTCTCGTCACGCTCGACGATCTCTCGACGATCGAAGCTGAAGACATTCTCGCAAGCCGCGTCTTTTCCGTCGCGAAGACCGAGGAACGGAACTGATGTCGGTCATCATCGCGCCCTCCATTCTCGCCGCGGATTTCGCCAATCTCGGCGCTGAGGTTGATGCCGTCGTCGCGGCTGGCGCTGAATGGATCCATATCGATGTGATGGACGGGCATTTCGTGCCGAACATCACGATCGGACCGGGCGTGGTGAAAGCACTCCGGCCCAGGACAAAAGCTTTCTTCGATGTGCATCTGATGATCGCGCCTTGCGATCCCTTTCTCGAAGACTTTGCCAAAGCCGGCGCCGATCTTATCTCGATCCATGGCGAGTCCGGCCCGCATCTGCATCGCTCGTTGCAGGCGATCAAAGGGCTCGGCAAGCAGGCCGGCGTGGTGCTTAATCCGGCGACGCCCGTCTCCAGCATCGAGCATGTCCTCGATCTTGTCGACCTCGTGCTCGTCATGTCGGTCAATCCGGGTTTTGGCGGTCAGGCCTTCATCCCTTCCGTCGTTGAGAAGGTCGCGCGCGCGAAGGAGCTGATCGGATCGCGGCCGATCCGGCTCGAAGTCGATGGCGGCATCAATCCGAAGACGGCGGCGGAAGTCGCGGCCGTGGGCGCCGATACGCTGGTGGCGGGATCGGCGGTCTTTGCGGGCGGCCCTGAAAAATATGCGGCGAATATCGCTGCCATCCGCGCCGCGGCGGAAAACCAGAAACGTAATGCCGCTTGAGGCTCTGATCTTCGACGTCGACGGGACTTTGGCCGAGACGGAAGAGCTGCATCGCCGCGCCTTCAATGAAAGTTTTGCGGCTTGCGGCTTCGATTGGCACTGGCCGCCAGAGCTTTATCGCCAGCTGCTGCAAGTCACCGGCGGCAAGGAGCGTATTCGCCATTATATCGATAGCTCAAAGCCGGCAGATGGCGCGCGTGCGCTTGCGCGGCTCACTGAGCTTCATGCCGAAAAGACGCAGCGCTATGGCGCTCATGTCGCTGCTGGCGTGCTAGCACCGCGGCCGGGCGTTATGCGGCTGATGCAGGAAGCTCGCGCTGTGGGCGTAAAGCTCGCGATTGCGACGACGACCGACCCGGCGAATGTCGAAGCATTGTTGCAGGCAGCCTTCGCGCCCGATGCCGTGAGTTGGTTCGATGTCATCGGCGCCGGCGATGTCGTGCCTGCGAAGAAGCCCGCGCCCGACATCTATCACTATGTTTTGGAGCGGCTCGGCTGCGCGGCGTCGAATGCCATAGCCTTTGAAGATTCGGAGAACGGCGTTCTGGCGGCGCGAAGTGCCGGGCTTACGGTTGTGGCGACGCCGAGCTCGTATACCGCTATGAATGATTTTTCGCAGGCGCATATGGTCTTGAGCGATCTTGGCGAAGCGGATGCGCCCTGCCGCTATCTGGCAGGTCACCGATCCGGTGGCTGTGCCGATCTCAATGGCTTGCGTGATCTTGTCGCTACGAGGCCGACGACGCAGTAATGCGGTGGCGTGTTTTCGAGCTTACCTTAAGGAATGCCGGCTTTATTCGTCCCGTCTGCGGTGGTTCTAAAGATAGATCGTTCATTGGTGCAGCCGAACTGTCTAAAAGTCTCGTGAACTTCCTAAGTGGTTTGTATGGATGGCGGCGATATACGCAAACAAGCCACGTACAATTCTTTCATCTTAGCTACTTTGGGGGTCGACTTGACGCGCGAACACCCCGTTGTTCTGGTTATCGACGATGATCAGAATATGCGATGGGCCATGCGGACCATCTTGACGAATGCCGGCTTCGAGGTCGCCGAAGCCGAGGCTGGTGAACCGGGCCTCGAAATTGCCAGCCGCTGTCGGCCGTATACGGTCCTATTGGATATGAGGATGCCCGATCTCGGCGGTGATGAGGTTCTCAGACGCTTCCGGCATTTCGATCCGGACCTGCCGATCATCATCGTCACTGCTTACGGCAGCATTTCCGGTGCGGTCAGTGCCACACAGAATGGCGCGTTTGATTTTCTCACCAAGCCTTTTCGCAATGAGCTTCTCGTGGAGACCGTGCGGCGAGCGATCGCGCAGCGGCCAATCATTTGCCCGACAACAGGTGTCCGCGCTACGATCACAGCGAGCATGGGACAAAGCCCTTCCATTCGAAGGCTGGCAGATCAGATCGAAGCGGTCGTTTCCACGGACTATTCCGTCGTCATTTCCGGGGAGACGGGTGCAGGCAAAGAGGTCGTCGCCCGCGCGCTCCATCAACACGGCCCACGCGCGGCGCGTTCGTTGGTCGTCGTGGATTGCGGCGCTATCGCGGACACACTGATCGACGGAGAATTCTTCGGCCACGAGAAGGGTGCCTATACCGGCGCCGATGGTCGCCGCCGGGGCTGCTTCGAAGTTGCGGCAAATGGCGGGACGATCTTCCTTGATGAGATCGGAAATCTCCCCGGCAACGGGCAAAAAGCTCTTTTGCGGACTCTCGAAGAACACACCATCCGAAGGATAGGTGGAACAGAATCGATCAAGCTCGACTTACGTGTCATCGCCGCCACGAATGACAATCTCGCGGAGCGAGTCAAAGCAGGTACCTTTCGCGAAGATCTTTTGTTCCGTTTGACGGAATATGTCATTACGGTGCCACCGTTGCGCGCAAGGCCCGAGGATATCCCTTTTCTTGCGCAGCGGTTCTTGACACAAGCGCGTCAAGCATTGGGACGATCACTGATTGAAATTACGCCATCGGCGCTCGATCTCCTCTCTTCCTATCAGTGGCCAGGAAACGTCCGAGAATTACGCAGCATCATGCGGCGCGCGGCCCTCACGACGGCAAGCAGCATTATGCCGGCTGACCTTGCCAATAACCTTGGCGACTGCGCGCCAGCTGCACACGCTCCAAGTATAACGGACGCGCGGTCCTTGCCCCATCGAGTCCGCCGCCAAATCCGCGCGATCGAGCGCGATGCGATCATCGCTGCGTTAGAACAAGCTCGCGGCAACAAGGCCGAAGCCGCCCGTCTGCTCGGGATTGATTACAAGACTTACCGCACAAAGTTGAAGATGTTCGCAGAAATGTAGGGAGCACCGGCCGATGGCAGAAGCTGAAGCTTTGTCGTTCGGTGATAATAGTGATGATACACTCGCCTTCATCAGCCAGGAGGCGATCTGGCTGTTTGCGTTCATCCTATGTGCCGATGTACCCCAATGGCATCTGCCGAGCGCGACGATTGAGCGGCGGCTCATGCTACACCGAGCCGGAACCGTCGCGGCGCTTATTGGTGTTGTTTCGCGCGCGGAATATTGCGGCCCCGACTCCGAAGCCCATTTGACGGACGTCGCTTGGCTTGCGCCCCGCGTGCGCCGTCACGCGGAACTCGTGGAATGGGCCGCTCAACGGGCAGCAGTATTTCCCGTTCCGTTCGGAACGCTTTTCAAGAGTTTCGACAGTTTGACCGCGTTTATGCATGTGCATGAAGCGACGATCACTGGTTTCCTTGGCAGCGTTGCGGACAAAGAGGAATGGGAGCTACGGGCCGTCGCACAATTCGACGATCCGGAGACCTTGGATCAATTGGCTTGCAGCGCGTGGCCAGAATGGCAAAGCATTTCAAAGGGTGCGCGCTATATGCGACTCTGCCGAGATAAAAATGCGCTTTTCGAGTTTGGTCGAGCCAATGCCACTGCAATCGTTCACAACCTTGTTGCAGAGGTTCGACCGTTCGTGAGTGACTGGAGTCTCCTTCGCCCCAATCGCTCACTCGAGCTAGGCGGCGGTGAACTCCTCGCTCGCTACGCCCTTCTCGTGGAGAAGACGAATATCGCCGCAGTAAAAGAATGCGTGCAAGACATCGCCTCGATAGCTTCGCGTCAACATATTGCAATGAGTTTGGCTGGCCCTTGGGCGCCGTTCAGTTTCCGGCCAGATTTGAAATAGACGCATAGGGCGCCGATAGATTGGGGTAACCAAATGGATGTCACCCCGCTCGATCATGAAAGCTTCTTTTACGCCATCATGGCAACCATTCCCTCGTCGATTTTGATTTTCGACGAGCGCCTCGCCATTTTGACGGTCAATCACAATTTCTTGGAAAAGTCGCGCAGCAGCCTGAACTCAATAGTTGGTCGACGACTGCACGAAATCTTCCCGGCGGCCTTTCAGGATACCGCGCTTGACCGACAGATCCGGGAGGTGATTGCGACCGGTCGGACATTGCACCGACAGAGGATGACCTATCGAGCGCCTGGTGTTTCGCTGCGGATCTATTCTTACAGTATCTGCCCACTGCAACTGCTGGGCGATTCGCGCGGGGCGATTCTGGTCATGGACGATGTGACCGATTTGCTGAAACTCGGCGAAGAAGTGCGACGAATGCAGCTGCATCTCGCCAGTATTGTCGAAAGCGCCGGAGATCTCATTATCTCAACCGATCCCAGCGGCGCGATAATGACATGGAATACAGCGGCGGAGAAATCGACCGGCTTCACGCATCTTGAAGTGCGCGGCTCTAAACTCGCCGATCATGTCGATGAACCACAAAATCTCGAAGTGGAGGCGTGTTTTCACGGGATCGCTGAAATCGACGATCGCCGATCGGTCGAGTGGCCGATGCGATGCCGAAGGGGCGACAGCATACCCGTATCCTGGCGTTTGTCGCGCATGACCGACAATAGCGGCGAGGTTATCGGGGTTGTGGTTGTCGGCCGTAATCTTGTTGAGCAGCGTGCGATGGAGGCGCAGATACGGCAAGGTGAGAAGCTCGCGGCGCTCGGCATGGTCATCGGCGGGATCGCGCATGAGATTCGTAACCCATTGGGTGTCAGTTCAGCCGCCGCACAGCTCATGAGAGATAGGATTGCATCACCGGTTTTGCTCGAAGAGTGTATCGGAAAAGTCATAACAGGTATCGATCGCGCTTCCTTTATCGTTGAGAGTCTGTTGCGCTTCGCCCGACCTGGACCGATCACGGAGACGATGAAAGTCGATATATCCGACGTACTCAAAAATGCCCTGATGTTTGTTTCTGGCGAAGCGGCCGCGGGAACAAATATCGTATGGACGCGACCGCTCATGGACCGGGCCGTTTATGCCGAGGGCGTTCAAAACCTTCTGGAGCTGGTTGTCATCAACCTTATCCTGAATGCCTTTCAAGCCATGCCATTGGGCGGCCAGTTGAAGATCGGCACTTGGTACGACGGCGCGGACGTAATCATTGAGATCGGCGACACCGGCCCGGGAATACCTGAAAGAAATATCTCCAAGATATTCGACCCATTTTTTACAACCAAGAACGACAGTCGGCGATCGGGACTCGGCCTCTCTGTATCGCACTCCATCGTGCGACAACATGGCGGCAGCGTAACTGTTCGTACGTCACAACAGCAGGGCACGACCTTCGTCGTACACGTTCCCATCGCGCGGGAACTGACCGTGGCCGGCAGAATAATGGAGAGCTCTTAATTCAATTTGGCTGCTTTCGATATTTTGCAAGCGTCCGGTACGGCGGCCTATGACCAACCATTCGGATCACCATCGGTTCTGTATGTCACCGTGAGGATGAGATGGCTTTGATGCGAGCAATGCGCGTTCGAAACCGGTGAAGTCGTTACCAAACCATTTCAAATTGCAATGATCGTGAATGGGGTGATGAGCAATGACAAAGGGAATTTCCGCCCGTGATTGCAGGTGATCACGCCCGCATTTTCTTGATGAGATTATGACATATCCTTTTATGCTCAGCGTCGAACAATTGATATTGCGTGCTTATTCGAAATGTCTGCAAAGCGCTGCCAGTTGGCTTCGATATTGCGCTCTAGATAGTGACCGAACGGGTGTTCCACTTGCTTCGGCATGCAGAGAAGGCCTCAATGCCTTAACCAAGGAGAACCTTCATGGCACGCGTACAAAAGTCTACCGACTCCTCGAGCCTCGCCGAAGTCGTTGACAGGATTCTCGACAAAGGCATCGTGATCGACGCTTGGGTCAAAGTTTCCCTCGTCGGCATCGAACTGATCACGATTGAAGCTCGCGTCGTGGTGGCCTCTGTCGAGACCTACCTCAAATATGCTGAAGCCGTCGGCTTGACCGCTTCCGCCGCAGCGCCAGCGTAGGCGGCGTCGAGGACGCCGGGAGAGCGAATACCTCCTCCCATTCGCGCTCCCGGCGGCGTGACCCATAACCTGAGGACGAGACATGGCTAAAATGGCGGAAGACATGGCGCGCGTGGCAAGCGGAATCGCAATGGGCCACAAGCAGCGCAGTGAATTGGCGATGGACATCAAAGCCGCAACAAGAAGTCGCCGGAGCGACGTCGACTCATTTCTAAGGAGTCTGAAGGCGTCGCGCAATAAAGCCAGCCGTGAGCGGATGGCGGACGCGAATAAGATGATGCGCGTACGACACAATGACGTTCAGGCGTGGCTAAAAGCCATGAAGGCGTCACGCAACAAAGGCGACCACGAGCGTCAAAAGGAAGCGCGGGCTATCCACAGCGCACGCCGGAACGAGGTGAAAGCACTCCTTCGTCAATTGTCTCAGGAGAGGATGGCTCGCCGAAAGCATTTCCGCGAAGGTGCGGCGGCCTTCATGAAGGGGCTGACAAGCGGCGTTGCAGCTCTTCTGGATGGTTTCGATAAGCAAAATCGCGATCGTGCCGCGGCCCTCCATGAGCGCTTCGCGGCTTATGCTGCTGATCGACATGATGCGACCGCCATCAGGCATGGAAGCCACGCGCGGCGGGGTCACGCGAGCGGCCACTCCGCAATGATGGCCGCTGAATGCCCGGCGGCGCCACCCGCTCCAGCAGGTCGGCCCGGCGAGATGCATCAGGCCGCGCAGCCAATGGATGTCAACACTCAGTCAAGCAAGCGCCCATTTATGAATTTGGGTCCGCGTGGCTCGAAAGACCCCCGTAAAGGAGAGTCGAAATGAGCGCTATAGCGTTAGCGAGCCTGGAGTCGGCGGCGGACGAGGCCGCCACCGACGATGATGGTTCCATTGTTTTGGAGCCGAGCAATGCATTTGTATCGTCTCCGGCGGTTCAAGAAATCACCGAGCGGGCCCTGGCCTATTTGCATGCAGGCTATGCGGTGCATTTCTGCGGTCCCGCAGGGACGGGAAAGACGACACTTGCCTTCCATGTCGCCGCACAGCTTGGACGCCCTACCATCCTGCTGCATGGCGATCACGAGTTCGGCAGCTCCGATCTGATCGGACGCGAAAGCGGCTATCGTAAATCGCGCATCGTCGACAATTACATTGCGTCAGTCGTCAAGCTGGAAGAAGAAGGGCGCGCGCTCTGGATCGACAACCGCATCACGACCGCCTGTCGGCTAGGCCATTCGATCATCTATGATGAATTCAATCGAAGCAGACCGGAAGCCAATAATCCGTTTCTCAGCGTGTTATCGGAAGGTGTTCTCAACGTTCCTGGATTGCATGGCCGTGGTGAAGGCTACGTCAATGTTCATCCACATTTTCGCGCGATCTTCACCTCGAATCCGGCCGAATACGCGGGTGTCTACCGCACCCAAGATGCGCTGCTCGATCGCATGATCACGCTGCATCTCGGTCATTACGACCGCGATACGGAGATCGCTATCACGACCAGCAAATCCGGTATCGATCGGGAACGCGCGGCACGGATCGTCGATGTGGTGAGGCTATGCCGTTCTGAGGGAGCAGATCCGAATTATCCGACCTTGCGAGCCGCCATCGCCATCGCCCGCGTGCTCGCCGCGCGCGGTGGTGAAGCGTGTCTTCGCAACCCGGTCTTCCTCTGGGTCTGTCAGGATATCCTCAGCCAGACATCGCCGAATGGAAAAATCGGTCGTGTGGACTCGTCTGCGTTCATTGATCTTCTTCTGCGGCGTTTCGAATCCGAAGGTGGCGGCGACGACGGTCATGCGCTCAAGCCATTTCTCGCCGGATCAGAGGACATGGCAATACAAGGAATCGAATGAGATGGTGGCACATGGACGACCCCTCAGGGGACTTGCCGATTTGCGAACGCTGACTGGCCGCTCGGACACGCAGGTCCCAGCTCACAAGGCCTATCTTCGGATCAGCTTTCTTGAATTGGAGCGGGCGCGACGAAATCTGGAGGCGCGCGCAGACAAGTTCACCGTTATCCAGTAATTTCCGCCGTTACCTTGGACTGGTACCGTGGAGGTACCGGATATGGGCCAGTATGCTGGGC
>JBKQRA010000081.1:0-11492 GCA_052144065.1 Methylovirgula sp.
GGAAATTCGAAATAGTGGACCTTAGCCACTTGACGTGGCAGCCTAAGAACTTGCAGCTTAGAAAAAAAGAATACTCCTGGGGAGGAGCGAAGATGCAATCGGCGAGGCACGCGCCCGGGGGTAATCGACGATGGTCGGCCGCGCGCCCATCAAGTTGCCGCAAAATGTTGTCGGTGACGCCGCGCTTGACGCCTCGTCCGCGCCCCCGTCTTTCTACTGACATGTCCGGCAAGTCTGTAGCCGTTTCGGAGCCGTCGTCGACGGACCCGGTTCTCATGGTCGTTTCAAAAGCGATCCAAGGTCCACAGAGCCCACGGCTGCCGATTTGGACACCGCCGGCCGCCACACCCAAACATCGGACCGCGCTTTGGGAAACTAAGGCGCCTCGGGGATGAACCTATCGGCGCCGGAAGACCCACGGACCAGAACGTCCTGTCCAGCAGATGGAATGCAACAAAAGCATAGGGGAGCGAAATGAGCGTGATATCCTGTCTTGACCGCGAGCGAACGGTCGCAAAGCCGGGCTTCAGCCGATGGATGGTGCCACCTGCGGCACTCTGCATCCATTTGTGCATTGGCCAGGTCTATGCGTTCAGCGTGTTCAACCTTCCGATGACCAAGCTGATCGGCATTACCAAATCCGCGCCTGACGATTGGAAACTCACGGAACTCGGCTGGATCTTCAGCATCGCGATCTTCTTTCTCGGGACCTCGGCTGCGGTGTTCGGCCGTTGGGTGGAAGAAGGCGGACCGCGCCGCTCCATGTTTGCCGCCGCTCTGTGCTTCGGCGGCGGCTTCCTTGTCGCTGCTTTTGGCGTGTCGATTCACAATATCTGGCTCGTCTATCTCGGCTACGGCGTCCTCGGCGGCTGCGGCCTTGGCCTCGGCTACATCTCGCCCGTCTCGACACTGATCAAATGGTTCCCTGACCGGCCTGGCATGGCAACCGGCATGGCCATCATGGGATTTGGCGGCGGCGCCTTTATCGCTTCGCCGCTGTCGGTGTGGCTGATGCAGCATTTCTCCACGCCGACCCATTTGGGCGTGGCGGAAACCTTCGCCGTCATGGGCGTGATCTATATCTTCTTCATGATGGTTGGCTCCGCCATCGTACGCGTCCCGGCGCCCGGTTGGGCACCCCCGCATTACGTGGCACCGGCGCAGCCTAAGAAGCTCGTGACCAACCAGAATGTGCACGTCTATCAAGCAGTGCGGACACCGCAATTCTGGCTGATCTGGATCGTGCTCTGCATGAATGTGACGGCCGGTATCGGCGTGCTGGGCCAGGCTTCGGCGATGAGCCAAGAAATGTTTCCCGGCCGCGTGACTCCCGTGGCAGCCGCAGGATTTGTCGGGCTGATGAGCCTATTCAATATGGGCGGGCGGTTCTTCTGGGCGTCGATTTCCGATTTCATCGGTCGCAAGACCACCTATATGATATTCTTCCTTCTCGGTATGGCGCTTTATTCGGCCGTGCCCCATGCCGGCACGATCAACAGCCTGCCGCTGTTTATCGTATGCTTCTTGATCATCATCAGCATGTATGGCGGCGGCTTCGCCACGGTGCCGGCCTATCTCAAAGATATGTTCGGCACGCAATATGTCGGCGCCATTCACGGCATGCTCATCACCGCTTGGTCGGCGGCTGGCGTGTTCGGGCCGGTGCTCGTGAACTACATCCGCCAATACCAGATCGATCACGGCGTTCCGAAGGCGCAAGCCTATAACATAACGATGTACATCATGGCCGGGCTCTTGGTCATCGGCTTCATCGCCAATCTGATGATCAAAGAAGTCGATAAACGGCATCATATGGTGGTCGAAGACGAAGCTGACGCGATCGGCATGGCATAAGGGGGATCAACGATGGCAACCGAACCGCAAGAGCACGGCACAACGCCGCTGCATTTGATACTGGCTTGGGGATTTGTGGGAATCCCGCTGACCTGGGGCGTGATCGAGACTCTTCTTGCCGCACTAAAGTTGTTCAAATAGCCAAACCGCTGCCTTTGTGGCGCGGACTTGCGAGAGCAACCTACAAATTCGTAAAAAAGGCCGCAGAGCGATCTGCGGCCTTTCTATTTTGGCGTCAGTGCCTTCAATGTTGCAGCGAAAGCGCCTGTACGATCGCCATCGCCCGGCGCGCGGTCTCGACGGTCACCGGCCCATGCATCGCTTCGACGGCGGCCAACGCGCCCCGCAGCCGCGGGCGCTCCTCATGCAGCAGGAAAGCGGCGTCCGGCGCGGCCGCCAAGGCCCGCTCCACCGCCGCGATATCGGAGACATTGCCGCCTTCCGACACGGCGAGCATCAGCGCCAGTACGGCCTTGTCGTCCGGCGCATAGGCGCGCGCCACGCGGTAAAGATTGACGAAGCGCTTGACCGCGCGCGGCGACGTACCGGCGAGCGGCGCAAGCGTCGTCAGCAGGCTCGTCTCTTCGCCGGAGACCGACCATTCGAGCGGCTGCGGCGGCACGGCGCCTACGGACTCATCCACTGTCCCGAGCGCGTGCGCGACGAGGAGTGCCGCCTGGCTGTCGTCCCATTGCGCGCCAATATGCAGCGGCACCTGGATCCATTTTTTCAACAGCACGCCGGCTTCGGGCGCTCCACCCGCAAGCTGCTGCACATCGGCGGCGACGATGGTGACAAAGGCGGGCTGGGCGAAGTCGCGGCTTGCCGCATCGAGCAGCGCAAAGGCCTGCGCCTGCGGCAGGCGATCGACATTGTCGAGACCGATGACGATGCGGCGCGGCAGCGCCGATGGCGTGACTTCGCCGATCTTGCGGCCCCGCTGGATCGCCTCGGCCAACGCCGCAAAGAACCGTTCCGCCTGGGTTTGCGGCGTCGAGGCGGCGAAAGGCGACGGGTCCTTACGCTCGGCCGCCCCAGCCACTGCGGCACGCCGATCCGCTTCATCGGCGCGACGGCCGGTCAGCTCGACCTCGGAAACGAGCGCATCGACACGGCGCGTCTGATGGGCGTAAAGCGCATCGAGGTCTTGGCGCCGCTCGGCGACTTCCGCTTCGAGCAGATTGACGCCGCGATAGAGCGGCCGCAGGAAGCGGATCCCGCGCCAGAGATTGACGGCGATTGCCGCCAACGCACCGAGATAGGCAAGCTGCTTGATGATGCCGAGCGCGCCGATATGCGCCGACAGCCAGCCGGCGGTCGCGCCCATGCCATTGGCATTGTGCAGCTCATCGAGCCATTGCTGCTGATGCCCGCTGGCGATATCGCAGACGATCGCGATGAGCACGCAGATGATCGCAATCGCAAGCAGACGGCCCTGCCCCTTGAAGGCCCAGAAGGCCCGTAGGGCGGTGCCGAGCCGCGCCGAGGGGCCGCCCGATTCAGCGATGTCGCGCAGCATGGACTTATAGTTGGAGATCGCTTCGCCGGTCACGCCGAAGCCTTCGAGGCGGCTCTCGATCTTGGCCCGGTTGGCGCGCGCATAAGAATCGACCTGCGACCCCGCCTGCTCGAAGAGGATCGTTTCCGGCAGCTTCGCCCGGCGCGATTCGATTTCGGCCAGCTTTTGGCGTTCCGCGTCGAGACGGCGGCGGCCGATATCGAGCTCCTCAGCGGCGTCGCGCGCCACGACCTGTGGATCGCGCACCGCATGCGCCGCCTCGCGCGCCAGCTCCGGATATTTATCGGCGAGCCGGTCATAGACCGCGCCGGCGAGCGCCACCGAAGGTGGATCGGTCAGCCGCATCGCATCGATCGCAACGGTGAGCACCGGCTTTAAAAAGCGCTCATTGTTTTCAGTCGCCGGCGCTGTGCTCAAGCTTTCGACCGCGAGCATCAGCCGGCCAAGGGCAAAGCTCTTGCCGCTGCCGGTGCCGCCCAGGAGGCCGATGGCCAAAGGCGCTTCGGTGGCGCGATGCGCCGCGAGCTCGGCCAGCGGCTGCAGCAAGGCGTCAAGGCCGAGGGCGTCCTGGCCATGCGGTAGATCGGCAGCGAAGATCTTGGCGGGCTTGGCGTCCGCCTTGGTGCCGTTCGGAGCGGGCGAAACGCTCGCCGCTTTCGGCGCAGCAGGGCTCGAGGCGGCGCTGGCAGACGGCGGGAGCTGTGGCGGAATGGGTTCGACCTTCATGCCGCCGGCCGTTCCTCGCATTTCGGGATCGACCACATTGCCGTTCGTCTCGAGACCATCCATATGAAAGCCACCTTTCGCAACTTCGACGCGGCTTGGAGCTAGCCACCCGATTGTGACTGCGACAAGACCATCGCCCCTTAGACCGCTCTTACAGACAGCCGATCATTCAGCCTAGACCGGGACTGAACGGGCGATTAAAACCCAGCAACTTCCTTCATTTTCGAGCGAGACGAAGCCCTCCATGGCGCGCCAGTTCATCTACCACATGCAAGGCCTCACCAAGACCTATCCGGGCGGGAAAAAGGTCTTGGAAAACGTCAATTTGTCCTTTTATCCCGATGCCAAAATCGGCGTTCTCGGCGTCAACGGCGCCGGTAAATCGACGCTTTTGCGCATCATGGCCGGTATCGACAAGGAATTCACCGGCGACGGCTTCATCGCCGAGGGCGCCCGGGTCGGCTATTTGCCGCAGGAGCCGCCGCTCGACGAGACGCTCGACGTGCGCGGCAATGTCATGCTCGGCGTCGCCAAGCAGAAAGACATTCTCGATCGCTACAACGATCTCGCGATGAATTATTCCGACGAAACCGCTGATGAGATGACCAAGCTGCAGGACGAGATCGAGGCGCAAGGCCTCTGGGATCTCGATGCGCAGGTTGACCAGGCCATGGATGCGCTCGGCTGTCCGCCGGACGATTGGCCGGTGACGAAGCTCTCGGGCGGCGAGCGGCGCCGCGTCGCGCTCTGCCGGCTATTGCTCGACAAGCCCGATCTCCTGCTCCTCGACGAGCCGACCAACCATCTCGATGCGGAAACCGTCAATTGGCTTGAGGGCCATTTGCGCGCCTATCCGGGTGCGATCCTGATCGTCACCCACGATCGCTACTTCCTCGACAATGTCACCGGCTGGATTCTCGAGCTCGATCGCGGCCGCGGCATTCCGCATGAAGGCAATTACACAAGCTACCTGAAACAGAAGGCCAAGCGCCTGGCGCTCGAGAAAAGCGAGGACGCGTCGCGCCAACGCCAGATCGAGCAGGAAGCCGAGTGGATGGGCGCCTCGCCGAAAGCGCGGCAGGCCAAGTCCAAGGCGCGTATCCAGCGCTACGAGGAACTCGTCGATAAACAGGCGGAGCGCCTCCCATCGGCGACACAGATCGTCATCCCTGTCGCTGAGCGGCTCGGCAATAATGTCGTCGAGTTCACCGGCCTGTCCAAAGCCTTCGGCGACAAGCTGCTCATCGACGACCTCACCTTCAAGCTGCCGCCGGGCGGCATTGTCGGCGTCATCGGTCCCAACGGCGCCGGCAAGACCACTCTGTTTCGCATGATCACCGGACAAGAAAAGCCAGACAAAGGCTCGATCGTGGTCGGCGAAAGCGTCAAACTTGGCTATGTCGATCAGTCACGCGATGCGCTCGACGGCAAGAAGAATGTCTGGGAAGAGATTTCCGGCGGCCAAGAGATCATCTATCTCGGCAAGCGCGAGATCAATTCGCGCGCCTATACGAGCGCGTTCAACTTCAAAGGCTCGGATCAGCAAAAGAAGGTCGGGCAACTCTCCGGCGGCGAGCGCAACCGCGTGCATCTCGCCAAAATGCTGAAGTCGGGCGCGAACCTGCTCTTGCTGGACGAACCGACCAACGATCTCGACGTCGAGACGCTGCGCGCGCTCGAAGACGCGCTGACGGATTATGCCGGCTGCGCCGTGGTGATCTCGCATGACCGCTTCTTTTTGGATCGGATCGCGACCCATATGCTCGCCTTCGAAGGCGACAGCCATGTCGAATGGTTCGAGGGCAATTTCGCCGATTACGAAGAAGACAAGAAACGCCGGCTCGGGATCGACAGCGTGATCCCGCACCGGCTGAAATATAAGAAGTTTTCACGCTAAGAATCCTTCCCCTGCAAGGGGAAGGTGCTCCGCCATTGAGCGTCGTTTACGACGCACTTTTGGTGGCGGAGCGGATGGGGTTACCCCACCCGTCGGCTACGCCGACACCCTCCCCCTAAAAAGGGGAGGGATAAGAAAAGAGTCCTAGTTCGGCGCGCCCAATTCTTTGGCCATCGCGAGATCGGCGCTTGAGCGTGCCGGATCGCCCTTGATCTTATAGGCGATGCCGCGGTTCTTATAAGCCGCCGCATATTTCGGATTGAGCTCGATCGCCTTTGAGTAATCCGCGATGGCGCCATCGTAATTGCCTTTGATCGCCATGGCGACGCCGCGATTGTCATAAGCCATCGCATCATTCGGGTTGAATTTCAGGGCCTCCGTATAATCGGCGATCGCATGGTCATAATCGCCCTTGGCGGCATAGGTTACGCCGCGCGCGACAAAGGCGTCCGTGAATTTCGGATCGAGCCGGAGCGCCTCATCGTAATCCTTCAGGGCCTCGTCATATTTGGCTTGGCGATAATAGCCATTGCCGCGGCCGTAAAAGGCCATAGCGTTTTTCGGATCGAGTGCGATCGCTTGCGTGTAGTCGGCGATCGCGTGATTGACGTCGCCTTTGGCCTGCCAGGCGCCGGCGCGGCCATGAAAGGCTAAGGCGTCTTTGGGGTTGAGATCGATCGCCTTGCCATAGTCCGCGATCGCCTCGTCATATTGGCCCTTGATCACGAAGATTGAGCCGCGATTGCCATAGGCGGCCGCGTTCTTCGGATCGAGCTTGAGCGCCAAGCTGTAATCGGCGAGCGCCCCATCATAGTCGCGTTGATGGAAGCGCGCGCTGGCGCGGTCGTAATAGGCACGCGCGTTTTGGGGATCAAGCATAAGCGCTTGGCTGTAGTCGGCGATGGCCTGGGCGTCGTCGCCTTTCACGGTTCGCGCGACGGCACGATTGACATAGGCCTGCGCAAGTTTCGGATCCCGCTTGATGGCCTCGCTGTAATCGGCAATAGCGCCATCATAATCCTTGAGGTCATAGCGCACATTTCCGCGCAGATAGTAAGCGCGCGGATTTTGCGGATCGAGCCTAATCGCCGCGTTATAGTCCGCCAGCGCCGCGTCATATTTGCCTTGCAAACGCAAGAGCGCGCCACGGCCGCGATAAGCGACCACATCGTTTGGATCGCGTTTGATCGCTTCGGCGAAATCGGCGACGGCCGCATCATAATCATGCGTCGCCATTTCGGCGTCGGCACGGTTTCGGAAAATCAGACCATCCTTCGGATTGAGCTGGATCGCCGCGCTGTAATCCGCGATGGCCGACGCAAATTGGCCCATCGCGGCATAGGCCGCGCCGCGATTGGTCAAGGCCACCAAGGATTTCGGGGCGAGCTTGAGCGCTTCGCTGTAATCGGCGATGGCGCGGTCATATGTCTTCTGGCGGTACCAGGCGGCACCGCGCGCGATAAAGGCCTCGACGAATTTTGGATTGAGTTTGATCGCCGCATCGTAATCGGCTATCGCCGCTGCATATTTGCCTTGCGCAAGCAGGAGCGCGCCGCGGCTGTAATGGGCAATCGCCTCATTGCCGGGACTCTCGACCTTGGCATCGATGATCCGGGTGCACGCCTCAATGCTGGTGCGGCAATCGTCCCAATCGTGCGGATTGGCCACGGCCGCCGTCGAAATGCCCAAGGACAGAATGGCGGCGACCGCAAAAGCACGAAACATCATTATAAGCCTGCTCCGGTTCTTGGAGACATGTCTGCACGAGGCAATTGCCACCGCTCATGCGCATTGCACAGCATTGCTCGCGAGACGAACGGGATGCGGGCCTTCTCGCGCCCACATCATGGCTGCGGAACGCAGCGTCTGGCAACAGCCCACCGCGCCGCCAGAAGAAGGCTTATTCCGAGGCCGGCGTCAGCACATCCGTGCCGGCGCCGTCCTTGTTGGCGATCGTCCAGATACCGTCGAGAACGCCGTTCGACTTAATCTGATATGCGACGAGGCCGACATCGCCGCTCATCTCATAGCCGGCGACGAGAACGTCGTTGACGCGCATGCAAATGCCCTTCGACGTCGAGCCGCCGGTGTGCCACACGATCTGGCAGGTCGTATTGCTGCTGACGGTGATCTCCGCCGTGCCGCTATATTTCGAGCCGTCGAAATTGGTGCCGTTGACCTTGTATTTGCCGCCGACATCGGCAGCCTGAGCAAAGGAGACGGTAGCAAGCAGGCCGAGAGCCGCGATCGAAGCCGTGAGAACGCGCATCGTAAAATCCTTTCCGCTCGATGATTTTGTTGTCAAATTCCAGCCGTCGAACAGAGGCTAGGCTTTGACATTATCACCTTCAAGACAAAGTGCGAGCTCGTCGTAAAAGCGCGTCTGATCGGCCGGCGTGAAATGCGCATTCGCCGGGCTCGGATTGGGTGCAAGGAAAAGCGACGTCTTGGCGATCGTGAGCGCCTGCAGCCCAAGTGCCGGCTCGTCCTTCGTCCCGGTCAAGGCACGATAGAGCGGCCGGAAGGCCATGATCCCGTGAAAACAGGCAAAGCGCGGCGTGAGCTTTTCCAGCTTTGCAACCAGGCTCTCGACGCCGGCTGCAAATTCAAGCGGCGTGATATCGGTCGCCCGCGCGCTGGCGCGTTTCACCGCATCGGTAAAGCCAAACCCATGCGCGGGCATGAGCCGATCATGTTCGGGCAGAAGCGCCTCGACGCCAAGCGCTTCGCGAATCGGGCGGCTGATGTTCGAGCGCGAAAACGCCGGCCAGAAGCGGTTGGTGCGGCGGGCGAAATAATGTCCCTGCTCGACTGAATAGAGCGAGGGATTGATGCCGACGAAGACGACATCGAGGCCCGGCACCAGAAGATCGGGCAGCGTGGCGGAGGCTTCGCTCTTCGGGCTTTTCATCCGCGATCAATCCACCGAGCTCGACGTCCAGGTCGCATAGGTGACGCCCTCGGCTTCTTCGAGATCATGGGTGACCTGATCGAGTTCTTCCGGCTCGACGCTTGTCGATGCGAGCGTCGCGATAAGCTCGACCTCGTCCTCGCCGCGCTCCAGCGCATCGATCTCGCGCAAGGGATAGTTCGCCGTTTCGAGCTTTTCGACGAGCAGATCGCGGATTTCGTCGCGATGCCGGGCGTCGGCCGTGACATGCACCTGATAGGTCGCCTCCGTCGCCTGCTCGCTGATGGGAATGCGATTGATGAGATTGACGAGCGGCCGCAGAAAGGTGTTGCCGGCGAGCACGAAAAGCGTCAGCACCACGGCTTCAAGGCCGAAGCCGGCGCCGCAAAAGCCGCCGACGGCGGCCGAGCACCACAACGTCGCCGCGGTGTTGAGGCCGCGCACATTGGTGCCCTCTTTCATGATCACGCCGGCACCCAGAAAGCCGATGCCGGAGATGACATAGGCGAGCACCTGCGCCGCGCCGGCGCTGGCGTTGAGCGCCTGGCCGAGGCTCACGAAGGCGGCGGCGCCCGTCGCGACAAGCACATTGGTGCGAAGGCCAGCGGTTCTTTGCCGATATTGCCGCTCGGCGCCGATCAGCGTGCCGAGCGCGAAGGCGATGGCAAGCGCCAGCGCCGCCCGGGCGAGACCAGCGTTATGGAAGTTCACATAGATGGACGTCGCATAGTTAGGCATGGAACGCCCCCCGGCTGATCCTCATGCCGGCGGATGACCGGCGCGGCTGAAACCGCGCCGGACCATAGCTCAGGCCGACGCGGAATCCGACCAGTTGCAGACGAGATGTCCGTCCGCATCACGGGTCCAGCCGCAATGCAGGCCGCGGCGTCCGGGAGGAGCCGACGCGAGGGTCTGCGGGAAGACGGCGGAGAAGGTCGCCGCGCCAGCGAGGGAACGGCGGGAAGCAAACGGCGCGAAGGCCGCAACATTGATCGTGAGCTTGGTCATCGCTCACCTCCTTTGCCACGTGAGCCGCGGCGGGAGGATGAGCGGCAGGCGGGAGCTTTAAGCTCGCGCGACGCCTCTCACACGGCCTCCGAGACCGCGGACGATTGCCATGATGTCATCGGACGCGCCGGGCGCAGCCATAGCTGCGGGCGACGCGCCAAAACGTCTAGAGCCCATAAGTCACTTGAGGTTGTGGATCGCCGAAGAAGGCAGGCCTTGCTTCAGCCCGAAAAACATGGCGCTAGAGAGCGGATTCGTCAAGATGAATAAGGTGTTAATCGCTACTGATAATGAATCTTGTCTTAGCGGAATGGGGCGAGAGCTCGGCAAATGCGTCGCACCTCCGGCATGAGACCGGCTCCTCCACAAGGGGCCGATCTTGTAGAAGGACCGATGCAGTCGAAACGCGCCGCCCGATGATGACGGACGAGAGGGTAAAATGACGGAGCATTCCATCAAGACTTTGAGCGACTACGCCATCACATCGGACGGACGCGACATCGTTCTCAATTTCGAAGACGCGGCCGGGAGCGAACTGACGCTGAAGTTCAGTGCCCTGCTCATGGAACGGATTTTCTTCGAGATGGGTCTCGCGGTCACCAAGGCGCGCGAGCTGTCGGGCCTTTCCGATCAAGGCATCGTGCCGCTGTTTCGCCCGACCGAATGCCGCGCCGATCTCGTCGCCCATGGCCAGACGGTGGCGCTTTCATTTCAGACGGAGAACGGGCTGAGCTTTCACTGCGGCCTCGAACCTGAGTCCGCGGCCGCTTTGGCAGAGCAGATGTTCAAAGCGGCGGAGCGCGGCAAGCTCGCCAAGCCGGAAACGCGGAATTAGGAGGGGTGCAGGCAGCAAGCGAAAGGCACAGGCAACGCGTCAACACGTCTAGAGCCCGTAAATCAGCAAGAGTTAACGCTGATCAACCGACTAATTCAGTTTTGCAGTGATGACCAACTGAAGATCATAAGTGGGTTGAATAGGAGGACTTCTAAAGCCGCCTTGTAAATCATAACTCACATGCGCAGCTTCTAACGCGTTTTGAATAACTTTGTCCGCCGCGCTTAGCGCGGATGGATCTACAACTCGTAACGCTAGGCCGGTCGGCGCCGGATTACCTATGCCAATTCCCATTGATGGCACGACTGTCCATCCGCCGGCTTGAAATGCCCATAAGAAATCGCCAGCAAATTGATTTGCGTCCGGCGACGCACCATCATGGACAATGTTGATGGTGGCCTTCGTACCACTGATCGCTCTAGCAATAAGGTTTCTTTGTTCACTTGAAAGACGTCTGGGCGAAAGGGCTTTTAGCTGGCTTTCCAATGCATCTAATCGAGCTTTCGCCTCCGCTGGCGTCGCTCCATTGAGCTTATCTTTGTATTCGGAAATCTGGTCGTCTTTGAGCTTTATCCGACCTTCATAACTATTGATGATTGAAGAATAGCTCCAAGAAAGAGCGCCCCATATCAAGCCAGCTAGTGGATAAAATCTGACGTTTGAGTCCTTTGAGGGATTCTCGGCGGTCGCGGCGCATGCGAATCTGCGCCATGCGCACGGGAATATCCATCACAGTATCGGG
>JBKQRA010000082.1:0-11459 GCA_052144065.1 Methylovirgula sp.
TTGCCAATCGCGACCTCGCAACAGTCGAATCAATTGCGCCGGATGGCCGCGTTACCGCGCGCCTCGACAACGATCGCCAGATCAAGTTCAACGCCGTGGACGATCGCCATTTCGACCACGGCTATGCACCCGCGATTCCGCCGTCAATCACTTTGTCAACAGAGCCTAGCTAGATTTCAGGTTTCGGCTGCATTCAAAAATCTATGCTTTCGTCCCTTGACGGAACACAGCAAGAACGGTTAAGGTCTGTTCACTCTTTGTTTAAGGCCTTCGACCAGTTTAGGCCGCGTTGCGTTCGCCGATTCGCTTTGCGTCCCGGCGGCGAAACAAAGTCGGTAACTGTCGTACTGCAGCCAAGAGTGAGAGCCGATGCTGACCAGAAAACAGAGCGAACTGCTGCGCTTCATTCATGAGCGCCTGAAGGAGACCGGCGTGCCGCCCTCCTTCGACGAGATGAAGGATGCGCTGGATCTGCGCTCGAAGTCCGGCATCCACCGGCTGATCCTGGCGCTGGAGGAGCGCGGCTTCATCCGCCGCCTGCCCAATCGCGCCCGCGCGCTCGAAGTACTGCGCCTGCCGGAATCCTCGACGCCCGCGACGCCGACGCGTGGCAGGAAATTCTCGCCCTCCGTCATCGAGGGAACGCTCGGCCGCGTCCGCGCCATCGCGCCGCCCCTCGAGGACGAGACGGAGCGCGGCATCGTCGCGATCCCGGTGATGGGCCGGATCGCCGCCGGCACGCCGATCACCGCTCTGCAGAACCGCAGCTCGACCATCAACCTGCCGCCCGATCTGCTCTCGACCGGCGAGCATTACGCGCTTGAGGTGCGCGGCGATTCCATGATCGACGCCGGCATTTTCGATTCCGATCTCGTCGTGATCCGCAAGCAGGACACGGCCGAGACGGGCGATATCGTCGTCGCGCTGATCGATGATGAGGAAGCGACCCTGAAACGGCTGCGCAAAAAGGGCCAGTCGATCGCGCTCGAAGCCGCCAATCCCGCCTATGAGACGCGCATCTTTGGACCGGACCGCGTCCGCATCCAGGGCAAGCTCGTCAGCCTGATCCGCAAATACTGAGCGCGCAAATGCTGATCGCTGCGCGTTCGGCGGCGCTCTTCATGGAACCAAGAAAAGGTTGTTGAAGAACGTTCGCGGCGTGACCGTCCTCGGTACCGTCGTAGTCGTTGTTGTGGTGGTCGTCGGCGTGTTTTGATTTGTCGTGGTCTGCGTCGTCGGGGCAGCGGGAGCTGCCGGCGGGCGCACCGGCGCATAAGTATTGTTGAACTGCAATTGCTGCGAACGGTTGGCGACGAAACTGTCGCCCGTGTTCATTATGCCGATAACGTCCCAGCCGGGCGTCATGCCGGGATCGTTGGGCAGGCGCCCCTGCCCGAGCCCATAGCGCGCCGCCAGCGCATCGGTCGGCAGATGCACGGCGCCGCCATGCTGGCCATGCGCACTCGTGAGCAGCGCGAAAGCCTGGGCGAGCGTCGTCGACGACACCGGAAATGGCGCTCCGATGACATCGCCGCGTCCCGTCACGATGACCGCATAGCCCGGGCGCAGAATCCTCTGCCGGCTCACATCATTGGCGACATCGATCGTGCCGTAATGCGCGATGACGATGATGCCTTTGCCCTTGAATTGCACGGTGAGCGAGGCGCCACGCACGCCGATGGCGGCAACGGGCGTCGTGATCGTCGCGCCGGAATGATGACTGACCTCGCCGCCGATGAAGCGCATGACGCCTTTGGTGAAGGTCGTCGCCATCTGTCCGGCATTGGTTTGCGGATCATAGACGAATTTGTCGATGGTGACGGTCGAATTGCGGCCGACCGACAGCGTCGTCTTGTCGTTGAAGGTGATCTGCGCGGTGCCGTCGCCGCTGGTGCGCACGACTTCGCGATGCCGGACCGATGTGCCGATCGTGAGGCTGCGTTCGGAGGCGCCGGGCGGCGTGCCGGTCGAGCGCGGATTGACGGCATCAACGTTGCCGACATTCTGCGCCGCCGCGCCATCGCTCAAAGCCGCGGCGAGCATCAAGACCGCCGCGACCATCATAGGGCCAGCGGCGAGTCTCATACGGCGGCTGTTGAACTGACCCATTCAAGCACCTTCGATCACGCCGTCACGCGGGCAGTGCGGCTCAGAAGCGCGCATTCGGCCCGAACATCACGGAAATATCGTCATAGCGGAAATTCGAGATATTCGAGTTCGTCCGCGCATATTGCACCATGCCAGAGACGCCGAAGCCGGCCGTGATCGGCATGTCGAACAAGACGCCGGCGCGATAGTCGAAATCCTGCCGCGTCACCGTCGCGCTGACGATCGGATCGGGCTGATCGAAATTGGCCCAGAGAAGCCGCGCATAGGGCATCACCGTCCAGCGCCGCGGCATGGTCTCGAAGGGCGGCGTGAACTCCCAGCGCACGCCGAGATCGAAGCCGGCCTGATCGAAGCTTTGCCACGGATTGATTGCCTGGGCGCGGACGAACACCGGCCGGCTTTCGATCGAGATCCAATCGTCGACCTTGTAGACGCCGGCGACCGAGACGACGAAAAGATCGCCGCTGCCCAGCGCGGTGATCGGCCCGATGCCCGGCGCGCCGAAGACCGGGTTGTTGACCGAGAGCCGGCGATATTCGAAGCCGGGCTCGAGGCTGAAGATCGGCACCGGCTGCAGGCGCAGCGAAATGCCGCCGCCGCCCGAATTCAAATATTGACTGCCGCCGATCCAGGACAGATTGCCGACGAGATAGGGTTTGACGGTGACGCTCATCCAACCGTCGGGCGTCACGCCGAGGCGCGGCCCAATGCTCGCTTCCATATAGCCGAGATCGAACTGGCTCAGCGTCATCTGCTTTGTGCCATAGCCGGCAAAGCGCGTTTCGATCGTGTCGCCGCGCTGATTTTGCAGATCGTAATCATGGCCGATGTTGACGAGCGCGAAGCCGTTCCAGTCGGATTTCTGCGGGCTGCTGGCCATCGGCACGCTGGAGCCGAGCACTTGCAGAAGGCCGGTGTCGGGCAAAGCGCTGACATTCGACTGGAAGCGCAGGCCCGATTGCAGATAGCCGGTCCAGCGGCTCGGCGACAGCTGCTTTTCCGCCATCGGCAGATAGGCTTCGACGCGCGAGCGCAGGATGGGATCGAGATCGGGCGCGCCCGCCGCATCCTTGAAATAGCGTGCCGCGTTTTCATAGGAGCCGAGGCGAAAATAGAGCATGCCGAGCTCGACTTTCGCGCGGGTGAGATCCGGATTGTAGAAAAGCAGCCGTTCGAGCGCGCCGATCGCGGCTTCGTAATCGGCGAGCTCGGTCGAGACGCGCACATATTGCAGCGTCAGATCATAATCCGTGGGCGCCTGCTGCATGGCCGCGAAGAGCCGCTGCTGATCGGCGCGCGTCGCCGCCTGCGCGCCGGGCACGATCGCGAGGCAGGCCAGCAGGCACGCAACGAAAAAACAGATCAAGAACGAATAACAAGCGCGCAACGGTTTTAGCCTTGCACATCGGAATAAAAGCGACTCGCACAGATCAATAAACGGCCATATTTTGACCTAAGCATAAGTTTTTCAGGATCTTAGAAGTCGCGACCCAAGATATTCCGGAAGTTTAGCCGGGGCCTTCGCCCTGGCAAGCGTAATGGCAAGCATGCCATAAGAAACGTCGGGGCCGTTGCTTTCCGGCCGATCCATCGTCTGCGCGTCCTTCGCTCCGAAAAAACGGGCGGCTGGCCGCAAATCTGCTTCAATCAGCGGCTCTACAAATGAGGCTATTCGCTGTTTCCGCCTGTCCCGATGTGCGCCGTGCACAGACGCGCTGGGCGGCATGACGAGCGCCTCGCCCGTGTGGCAGCCGGCAATGGCCGGCATTTGAGGCAAATTCAGTGTTCTGGGTTCGGCGACGCGATGAGGCAAGGCTGGCGATGAACGAGACGGCTCAGGTCGCTGTGAGCGCAACTCAACACCGGCTTAAAATGGTCCGCGTCAGCTGGGTGCTCGGCGCGTTTGTGGCGAGCGCCGCGACCGCCGCCGTCGGCGCGAGTTTTCTCCTGACCGCCGCCGTTCTGAACAGCGATCTGGCCGCGCAGATCCGCAATGCGACGGGGTTTACCACAACGATCCATGGCGCGGCCCGCTTCAGCCTTCTGCCGCAGCCGCATATCGACATTGAAAACATCGCCTTCGCCAATCCGAAGGCGGGTCTGCGGATCGATACGGATAATTTCGTCGGCTATCTACGGGTGCTGCCACTGCTGGCCGGCCGCGTCGAAGTCGGCCATGCGGTCCTCAATCATCCGAAAATGCAGATCGATGTCGATGACCGGCCGATCACGCCCGACAGTGCGATCGGCCGAGCTGCCGATGCGAAGTCCGCGAGCCCCGAGGCGGCGGCCAGCGACCGCGCCCAGCTCGCCATCGTCGATTTCGTCAATGGCAGCGCCCGGCTGAAGAGCCAGGCAGCACCGCAGGGCCTGCGCATCGATGACATCAATGTGCGCGCCGACTGGCGCAGCCTCGATGCCTCGGCGACCTTGACGGGCCAGTTCAGCTTCGGCGGCGTGCCGATGCAGTTGAAAGCCTGGTTTGCCCAGCCGATCGAGGCGCTGCGCGGCGCCGACTCCATGACGACGGTGCAGCTCGATTCCGACGCCGTGAAACTCGCGGCCGCCGGGCGGATTTCCGCCGCGCCGCGGCTCCAATACGACGGGAATCTCGTCGTCACCACGCCGTCGCTGCGCGCGCTCGCGCAGCTCACCGGCCTGCCCTTCGCCAAGCATGGCAAATTCGCCAATTTCGACCTGCATTGCGATGCTCTGATCAACAACAATGTCGCGACGCTGACCAATGTGAATCTGCGGCTCGACGGCAATGAGTATGAGGGCACGCTCGCCGTGCAGGCAACGGGCGGCCTGCGCCAGCTCTCCGGCACGCTCGCCACCAATGTGCTCGATGTCGCGCCCTTCCTCGATGGCGTCCCGCAGCCCAGCGCCGCGCGCGGTTGGAACAATGATCCGCTCGAACTCACCGACCTCGGCTTCACCAATCTCGATCTGCGCCTCTCAGCGTCGCGGCTGCGCTTGAACGATATCGAGATCCAAGACGCGGCTCTGTCGGTGCTCACGCGGCCGAGCTTCATCGATCTGTCGCTCGCCGAAGCGGTCGCAAATGGTGGCGCGATCCGCGGCCGTCTGACTCTTTCGGGCCAGGGCAAGATGATCGAGATGCGGGCAATGGGGAATGCCAGCGGCGTCGATCTTCAGCCGCTGCTGCGCGGCAGCACCGTCAAACATCCGCTCTCAGGGTCGATGAACAGCACATTCGTACTCGAGGGCAAGGGCGAAAGCTTCGCGGCGCTCATGCGGACGCTCGCCGGCCATGCGCAATTCGACATCAGCAATGGGCAGCTGACCGGCCTCGATCTTGGCGGCGCGGCACGGATGAGCGGCGCCAAGGCCGCGCGTAAAGACCCCGCGCAAAAGGTGACGAACTTCTCCGCCGCCAACTTCGGCCTGCAGATCAATCGCGGCATTGCGAGCATCGTCAACGGCAGGCTGCAGACCGAGGCAATGGCGACGACTTTCGGCGGCGATGCCAATCTCGGCGATCGCAGCCTCGATCTTTGGGTGCTCGCCCAGCCTGTCACCGATCCGGCGACGCCGGTGAGCGGCGCCCTGCGGCTCGCCATCAAAGGCCCATGGAGCGATGTCCATGTGACCGCCGAACATGTGACCGCCGAGCAGCCGCCGATGGTTACACAGCCGCCCGCGGTTCCTCCGTCTCCCGTCGTCGCGCAATAGCGCTAGCGCGATCGCGCCTCGCGGCGCAACACCAGTCCGGCGAGGCAGAGGCCGATCGCGATGCATCCAAGCAAGAGCGTCGACATCGCATTGATCTCCGGCGTCACGCCCAGCCGGACGGCGCTATAGATCCGCATCGGCAGCGTCGTCGCGCCCGGCCCCGTCGTGAAGCTCGCAATGATCAGATCATCGAGCGACAAAGTGACGGACAGTAAAAATCCGGCGGCGATGGCCGGCGCAATCAAAGGCAGAGTGACGGCGGCGAAGGCCCGCCACGGCGGCGCACCCAGATCACAAGCGGCCTCCTCCAGCGACGGATCGCAATCAACAAGCCGGGCACGGACGATCAGCGCGACATAGCAAAGCCCCAAGGTTGCGTGCGCGATGACGACGGTCCAAAGACCGCGTTCGAGACCGAGCGAAACAAAGAGCAGGAGAAGCGCCAGGCCAGTGATGACCTCCGGCATGACGAGCGGCGCATAGATCATCGCGGCAAACAGGCTGCGGCTGGAAAATCGGCCGAAGCGCACGAGCGCGATTGCGGCGCAGGTCCCGATCAGCGTCGCGAGAAGCCCGGATATGAAGGCAACCTCAAGGCTGATCCTGGCACTCTCCATCAGCTGGCCGTCAGCGAACAATTCCCCGTACCAGCGGATCGAGAAACCGCCCCATACGGTGACAAGCCGCGAGGCGTTGAAGCTGAAGAGAATGACAAGAACGATCGGCGCATAGAGAAAGCAAAAGCCTGCGCCAAGCACACCGATCTGCAGAAATCGCGACGCTGCGAAACCCCGGCTCATGCGCGCGCCTCGCTCTGCATCTGGCGCCGCTCATAGATCATCAACGGCCCGATGAGAACGACAAGCAGGACGATCGCAGCGGCAGCGGCCGTGGGCCAATCGCGATTGGCGAAGAAATCATTCCACAGCGTGCTGCCGATCATCAGCGTCTCCGATCCGCCGAGAAGATCTGGAATGACGAATTCGCCCACGGCCGGAATGAAGACCATCAGCACACCGGCGACGATGCCTGGGACCGACAGAGGCAGAGTCACATGCCGGAAGACGGACAAGGGCGCAGCGCCGAGATCGGCGGCGGCCTCGATCAAAGCCCTGTCCTGCCGGTCGAGCGCGACATAGAGGGGCAAGATCATGAAGGGCAGATAGGAATAGACGATGCCGATGACGACCGCCCAATTGGTCGCGAAAATATGCAGCGGCGCGTGTATGAGGCCAAGCCCCATCAGCGCGGCATTGATCAGCCCCTCGTCCTTCAAGAGCAAGATCCAGGCATAGACGCGGATGAGAAAGCTCGTCCAGAATGGCGCGATCGCAAGCAGCAGAAGCAGCATGCGCCAGCGCCGCGGAGCCCGCGCGATCGCGAGCGCAAACGGATAAGCGATCAACAGCGTGATGAGTGTCGCAACAGCCGCAAGCAAAATCGAATTGAGATAGGATTGCAGATAAAGCGAATCCTGCGTGAGGCCGGCATAGGCCGATAAGGAAAACTGCTGCAGCTTTTCGAGGAAGCTCGCGGGATCATGCCAATCGAACACCGGCTGATAAGGCGGCTGCGCCAGCACCGATTGCGAGAGCGACACTTTCGCGACGAGCGCGAAGGGCAGCAGAAAAAACAGGACGAGCCACAAATAAGGCACGGCGAGAACAAGCCCGCGTGCGAGCCCAAGCGATGACGCGCGCCGCTTCATGATGCGAGCACGACTGCGGCGTCGGGATTGAACGAAACATCGACCTTGCTGCCGATTGCGACATCGTCGATCCCTGGGCCGAAATTCTGCCGCAGCACGCGCAAACGCGTGCCGGAGCCGAGCGCGACATCGAACAGAATGCTGTCGCCGCGATAGCTGCATCCTAAAATCTTGCCAGAGAAAGTGTTGGCGCCTTGGCGCTCGTTCGCGAGCACTGGGTCAAGATGCAGGCGCTCGGGCCGCAGCGCTAAAAGAACTTCCGTCCCTTCCGGATAGGTCGGATCGGCAGTGACGGCGACCATTCCAGCTTCGGTCGCTATCTGCAGCTGTCGGTCGTCACCGCTAAGAATGCGGCCCTCGATCAGATTGATCTCGCCGACGAATTCCGCGACATAGCGGCTCGCGGGTCGCTCATAGATATCGGCCGGCGTGCCGATCTGCTCGAAGCGGCCGTCGCGCATCACCGCCATGCGTTGCGACAGCACGATCGCTTCGCGCTGATCGTGAGTCACGACGATGAAGGTTGTCTTGAGGCGCGCTTGCAAAGCCACGAGCTCGATCTGGGTTTCCTCGCGCAGATTTTTGTCGAGCGCGGCGAGCGGTTCGTCGAGCAGCAAGATCGCCGGCCGCCGCGCGAGAGCACGCGCCAGCGCGACGCGCTGCTTTTGCCCGCCCGAGAGCTGATCAGGACGCCGCGCTTCCAATCCATCGAGCTGTACGAGCCGCAGCATCTCGGCGACGCGTGCCGCTGTCTCTGCCTTTGGCAAGCCTTGCTGCACGAGGCCGAAGCCGATGTTCTGCGCGACATTCATATGCGGGAAGAGCGCGTAGGACTGGAACATCATATTGACGGGCCGCTTATGCGGCGGAACATCGGTCATGTCCTGACCATCGATGAAGACGCGCCCGCAGTCGGGCGCCTCGAAGCCCGCGATGATCCGCAACAGGCTGGTCTTGCCGCAGCCCGATGCGCCGAGCAGCGCGAAGAATTCGCCCGACTCAATCGAAAGCGAGAGATCGTCGATGGCTCGGACGGCGCCGAAAGTTTTGCTCAGGCCCTCGATCCGAACGATCGGGCCGGAACGCGCTTCCGTGGCGCCCATAAAGTCAGCCTTCCTCGCGCAAGGCTTCGGCAAGGCGCGCTTCGAGCACCTGCGGGCGCAACAGGACGAGAGCGCCGCGGGTCTTTTCGACAAGCCCCTCATGCGCCATGGCCGACAATTCGCGGGTCACCTGCTCACGCCGACAGCCGATGCGCGCGGCAAGCACATGATGATAAGGCGGCGGCGTCACTGTCCGCTCGGCCGGCCGGCCGGGCCGCGGCCCGGCGAGGCGCAGAAGTTCGGAATAGAGCCGGTGTTTCAGATCGAAGATCGAATGTTCTGCAAGCCGTGCATTGAGCTCGCGCACGCGTCCGGTCAGAAGTCGCAAGATCCGGTCGCAGCAGATCTTCGAGGCGCCGATGACCTCGCGGAAGACGACGGCGGGCATGATGCAGAGTTCGGCCTTGGTCAAAGCCGTCACATTGGCAGAGCGCTTGGCGCCGTCGATGGCCGCCAGCTCGCCGAAGAATTGCCCCGTCCGCATTTCGGCAAGGATGATCTCTTTGCCGGCCTGAGTGCGGATCAGCACGCGAACCTCGCCGGAGATGATGAAATAGACGTCGGAGCTATCGTCCTCATAATCGACGACGGTCTCGCCGTCGTCGAAGCGGCGCCACATGCAACGCCGGTCGTAGCGGTCCAATTCGAGGTCCGTGACATCCTTAAAAAAAGGAACGCGCGCGAGCGTCTGCATGGCGCTGGCCTTCAAATCGGTCGCGGCGGCTCACCCTTGAGTGCGGGCTCGGCGAGCCGCCAGCTAGCTAAAGTAAAACGTATCTACCACAAACTACAGGAATATGCATGCCCGCGCGCGGATTACGATCCGCTGCTCAGAGATGCCGCCCGCAGCGTGTTCGACATCAGCATGGCAATCGTCATCGGCCCAACGCCGCCAGGAACCGGGGTGATCGCCGCCGCCCGCGACAAAGCCTCGGCGAAAGCGACGTCGCCGACGAGCTTCGTCTTCGGCTGGCCCTGCGCATTCAGGCCTTCGCCCGGAACACGGTTAATGCCGACATCGATCACCACCGCACCCGGCTTGATCCAATCGCCGCGGATCATTTCGGGCCGGCCGACTGCCGCAACGACGATATCAGCGCGGGCGACCGTCCCCGGCAGATCGCGGGTGCGGGAATGAGCGATGGTGACGGTGGCGTTGCGCGATAGCAGCAATTGCGCCATCGGCTTGCCGACGATGTTAGAGCGCCCGACGACCACGGCATCGGCACCGGCGAGATCGCTGCCGAGCGCCGCCATCGCCCGGTCGAGCAGCAGCATGGAGCCCGCCGGTGTGCACGGGACAAGCGCGCGCTCGAGATCGCCGATCGACAAGAGACCAGCGTTGAAGGGATGGAACCCATCGACGTCCTTCAGCGGCGACACGCGCTCGAGAACGCGCGTCGCATTGATGGCCGCCGGCAGCGGCAGCTGAATCAAAATGCCGTGGATCGCCAGATCGCCATTGAGCTGATCGACGAGTGCCAAGAGATCTTCTTCGCTCGTCGCGGCGGAGAGGTCATATTGAACCGAATGAAAGCCGCAGGCTTGCGCCGCCTTGCTCTTCGATTTGACATAGACCTGGCTCGCCGGATTATCGCCGACGAGAACGACCGCAAGTCCAGGCCGAACCCCTTTGGCGATCAAGGAAGCGGCTGATGCGGTAACCTCCGCGATGACGATCTCGGATGCTTTCTTGCCGTCGATCAGCAGGGCCTTTTCGCCCGATGGCTTGAGAATGCCGTCGTCCGCCCCCGTCTTCTTCACTTCCTGCGCAACCGCCATAGAAATACGCCCTCCTCACTTTTCCCGATGTTTCTTGAGCTTATCTGTCAGTTTTCCAATCTCCTGCCAAGGAGATTGACGCTGCAATCTCTGCCCGCAATGCGCGCGAGACGGCAGCTTAGGCCGAACCCGGCGGTTCGTAAGAATAGGTCGCCGCGTGGCGTGCCACGCCGCCCGGTGCCAGTAGCCGCATCGACGGCTTCTCGAAAAGATCGCCGGCAAAATCGTCGGGATCGCTATAGCCTGTCCAGGCCTCAAGGCACAAATAGCCGTGGCCCGGCCGGCACCAGAAGGCCAAATGCGGAAAATCCGCCACATCTACCCTTATCGCCGCGCCGTCCGGCGCCTCGAACCGGTAGCCGTGGCTGCGAGCATTCAAAAAGCAGAGCGCATCGACCGCGAATAAGGCGGGATCGAGCGACAGATCCGTACCCTTGAGCGGCAGATGCTTGCGGGCCTTGGTCATCAACCCGTCCGCGCCGATCATCGGCATGTCCGGATCTTCGGCCTTATCGAAACGGATGCGATAGGCGGCTGGGTCACCTCCGGCAAAAGGCCATCGCAGGCCCGGATGCACGCCGCAGGCATAAGGCATGTCGCGCGTCCCACTGTTACGGACCTCCAAAATCGTCTGCAGGCCGCATCCGCTGAGCTTATGTTCGACGATCAGGGAAAATTCGAACGGATAGAGGGCAAGCGTGCCCGCATCGCTTTGGAGCTGCAGGCGGATGCTCTCGGGCTTTTGTTCGAGGATCTCATAGCGGCGATGCCGGGCAAATCCATGCAGACCGAGCGGGTAGCTTTTACCGTCGACCCGCTCCTGCCCATTCTTTGTCCAACCGACAACCGGGAAGAGAAGTGGCGCGGTCTCGGACCAGATTTTTGGGTCCGGCTCCCATATCAACGGCATGCCAGCAACAGTCCAAAGCTTGATCTCGGCGCCGTCGATTGCAACGACGGCACGCGCCGTATCCGCTTCGAGAAGGATCATGCCGGACAGGCTCCTAAATTGCGTCACAGGAATCGTCAAAAACATTAGGCAGTTTCGACGTCGCCGAAAA
>JBKQRA010000083.1:0-8036 GCA_052144065.1 Methylovirgula sp.
CCGCAATACTGGCGCGCGACACCCACGGAATGGACGCCCTTCTTGGCGAAGCCGGTGTCGTCGACGATCCACGCCTCGATCTGGCCTTGCACCTCGATCGCCGGCAGGACGAGTTCGCGCACTTTGGCCAAAACCGCCTCATCGGACCAAGCCGCCTGGCCCACCAGATGCAGCAGCGATTGATGCTTGGCCGAGACGTGAGCGGGCGCCACCACCGCCGCCATCGGCTCGACGCTCTTGCGCTCGCCCGGCATCAAGAGACCCGTGCAATAATCCTTGAGCGGCCGCGCCCGGTCCTCGCGGCCCAGAACTGCCGACAAAGCGTCGACATAACAAGCAAAACGCGCTTCAGGCTTCATCTTCCCCGCCATTCGCCATTTCGCCGAATCAGCAAAATAGCAAATCCCGAAGCCGCGCGAATCTGGGAAAATCGTGACTCAGTAGAACTAATTGATGAGGCGGACGCTGGCGGCTCGGACGGCGTTCAAGCCAGGATGCCGACGATCACGGCGAAGGGGTTCGCGCCTTTGAGCCTTGCGGTATCGACGGTCGTGCGGACGTCCGCTTCAGCTTCGGCGGCCCACATGGCTCGGTAGCCGTTGGTGACTTTTCGCTGGATCACACACGGTCGAAGTTTGCGCTCGGACGTGTTGTTGGTGACGTCGACCTGGCCGGGATAATCGCAGAAGATCAGAAGTTGGTCTCGGGCGCGCCCGATCTTGGCTTGCAGTTCTCGGGCGAGATCGCATTCGGTTCGCGCGGCCAGAAGCGCCGTCAACTGCTTTTCCAACTCCCGCTTTTTCCTCGCCAGGGTCGAGGCGGTGAAATTGGCGACGGCCTTGGCCAGATCGAACGCTCTTGCCAGCCAAAGCTTGAACCGGAAGGGCAGATCGTCCGAACCGTGCTCCAGTGCGAAGGCCGTGTCGCGCGCCAGATGCGCCAGACAGGTCTGATGCCGCTCGCCGTGCTTTTGCTGGGCCGAATAGCGATCCGAAATCCACACCGCCGGCACATGCCCGTCCATCATCTCGTCCACGACGCGGGCGGCGCGGGAATAATCGGGCTGATGCACGACCGCGTCCTTGCAGTGGAAAACCCAGTGATAAGAATTCGTCCCCTCGATCCGAACGCCGGTTTCGTCGCTGGCCACGACCTGGGCCGCGCGAACGATGGCCTTCGCCTTCTCAGCCTCTTTTCCGAACCGGGGATGCGAGCGGACGAACATGTTCATCTCAAGGCGATTGCGCAGCAATCGTCCGGAGCGCGCCCTCGCTCACGCTGAGCCCGAACGCATCGCGGAACAGGCCGCGCAGCCGCTCATAGGACAGCGCTTGGAAACCCTTGAGGTAAATCGCCAGCGCGTGAATGCGCGGTCCAAACGGCGTCGTCGTCGCGACCGCGGGCGCCGGCGCTTTCGCCTCGACGCCGCAATGCGCGCACCGGCAGGCGAAGCGACGGTGGCGGATGACATAGGGTTTGACCGGCGGGATCTCGATCTCGTCGTATTCGCCGATCAATTCCATCCGGGCGTCGGACGGGAAAGTTCCCCCGCACTGCTCGCAAACGCCCGGCACATGATCGCGGAATTCGTCGGGGTCGTCGGCCAGTCGCCGATTGTGCGGCTCATGCCCCAGCTTCGCCCCGCCGGGTCGAGAGTTCTCGCGCTTTTCCTTCTTGTCCGTCGAAGGCGGCTTGGACGAGGTGCGCGAATTCTTGTCGGGCCGCTGGAGCCGCAGCACCAACTCGATCAATTGCTCTTTGCTCAGCTGCTGCAAATCACTGCGGTCCATCGCACCATGGATTCAGAGATCGCGCCTCCTGGCAAGGGGGTGGGTAATTGCGCGCGCGGGCGCGCATGTAGGCGAGGGCCTCCTTATCGACGACGTAATCGCCGTGCCCGGCGCGCAGCAATTCGAGGAAGTTGAGGCGGCTCTTTGAACCCGTGGTTGCGAACCAAGTGAAATGGGCGTTGCCGATCTGGGCGCCGAAGCCGTTCTTGCCTTGGTGGCGCGCCCCGGTGTCGTCGACCGTGATCCACGCCGCGTTCGTCAAACCGGCTCGCAACACAGCGCGGGCTTCGTCAAGGAAGCTCTGCTTGCCGGCGATCAGTAGGCGAACGATCTGCCGCTTGGAGATCACGATGCCGAATCCCCGCAACAGCGTGACCAAGCGCGCCGTCGTGACTTGTCCCTGATGACATTGGGCGAGCACGAAGCGGCGCAGTTCGGGTCCGAAATGACCATCGACGCCCGCCGGCAAGGGCGCCATCAAGGTCCGCCCGTCCGGCGCGTTCGCCAACATTCCCGTTGGAAGTGGGTGACGTGCGGTCGGATGAGCAAATCCTGCACAAGGAACGCGGCATAGCCCTTGAAACGCGAACCCGGTGGCGCGTGGGCTCGGAGCTTGCGCTCCTCATGGATCGTCAACTTCGTTCGCGTGGAGCCGCGCTGGCGGCGCTCGCCGGACGGGTCCGCCCCTCGCGCCTCGCTCGCCTTTTCCATGCCGCTGGGCTTGAAGGCTCGGTTTGACGTTCGCCTTGATGTCCGGCCGTCCAGGCCCGCCTTTCAACCGCGCCATCTCGTCGCGAAGCGCTCCAATCGCTCGTTGAAACTCCGCCCGCTCCTCCAAGAGCTGCAGCACCAAGCTCTTCAACTCGGAAAGCGAAAGCGCGTCGATGTCCGGCGGCGGCGGCATTCCCCATCGAGTCAGAAAGCCGCCGATTCGGGAATCCCTCAACGCCAAAACGAGTCAATTCGCCGCACCAGCCCTCAAGCTCCAATCCCCAGCTCGCCCGGACTTTTGCCGCTCTTACGCAGCCAGTTGGGGGTCACGAGTTGGTGCTTGTTCACACACAGACATTCGGTCATCACGTTCTCCTCAATCGCATCGGGCGACCATGCCGCCGTCAACCACGATTTCAGTGCCGGTCACGAATCGGGCTTCGTCGGAGGCCAGGAACAAGGCCGCGTGAGCGGTATCGCGTCCATCGCCCATAAACCCGAGCGGGATGCGGGCCAGACGTGACTGCAACAGCGCATTCACGTCGCCGGCAGCGCGTTGTCCGGCAAGCCGAGTTTCGACCATCGGCGTGTGCATCTGACCGGGAATGACAGTGTTCACGCGGATGTTCTTCTTGGCGTATTCTACTGCCGTAACTCGTGATAGCTGAATGATCGCCGCCTTGGAGGAGGCGTAGCCGACCTGAGCGGCTCCGGTCCAGCGCAGGCCCGAGGTGGAAGCGGTATTGACGATCGAGCCGCCGCCGACTTTTTCCATTTCAGGGATTACATATTTGCAGCTCAGGAAAACGCTCTTCAGGTTGAAGTCGAGCTGACGATTCCAGGCCTCTTCCGACAGCGCCACGGTGCCGCCAGGAGCGGAACCACCTATGTTATTCACCAGAATGTCTACGCGGCCGTATGTCTTGACGCAGGCGGCGACCATGTCGACGACCTGTTCGGCCTTGGTTGCATCGCATATGTAGGTTGTGATCTCCCCGCCGACTTCACGGGCGCGAGCGACAGTTTCTTCCATTGCATCGGCCATGAGATCGACGGCAAAAATTCTGGCGCCTTCGCGGGCGAAAATGACCGCCGCCGCGCGACCGTTCCCCCAACCCGGGCCGACGCAGCCTGCGCCAGTGATTATGGCAACTTTGCCCTGAAGCCGTCCTGCCACTGCAAGTCTCCTGTTCGTTCGCGTCATCAGCGCCAATATTCTAGCGATTGCGGCCGCTCAGGGCTCGCCGACAGATTAGGCCGGCAGTTCGCTCGTCTCGCCGTCGGGGAGGCCGATTTCAAAGGCGTTCAACGTCATCGCGACGAGCGTGTAGTAACCGAGCAGACCGACGAGTTCGACCACGCCCTGTTCGCCGAGGTGTTCGACGGCTCTGGCGTGAAGCTCATCGGAGACGACACGATCGCGGTTCAAAACGGTTACGTAGTCGTAGACGACCTGATCTTTGCCGTTGGAAAGCGCCGGCGTCTCGCGCTTGGCGACGGCGGCGATGATGTCAGGGTTGATACCGGCCTTCAGGGCCTCGCGTTTGTGCGCGTACCATTCATAATGCGAGGTCCAGATCCGAGCTGTGATCAGGATGGCCAGCTCGGAAAGGCGAGGCCCCAGTATCGTGTCGTAGCGCGCGAATTCCCCCAACCGCTGCGCGCGCGCGCCGAGTTCCGGGCTGTGCAGCCAGGCTCGCAAAGGGGCCGGAATCCGGCCGCGTTCTCCAGAGGCCGCTTCATCGGCGACCTTGCGCTGCGCAACAGTCATCTCTTCCAGCGCCAGATCACGCAATCTCATTCTATAATTCTCCATTCGGTGCTCCGCAAAGCGATATCGGTGTCGACGATGTGAATCGGCATGGAATACAGACCCGGTCTTGGGGTGATCGGCATCCGAAAGGGGCTCTGGCGCATATTTGATGACGATTGAGTCAGTTCACGTCTTGCCGAAGACGTGCGCTTGGAGCAAATCGAGTTTCCTCGCCCATTCACCTGGTGCTTGAGCAACTTGAGCTCGTAGATCTGGCCCTTGGTTTGGCCGTTAGACCAACCCGACGAGATCGCGGCGCTCACCGCGGCTTTGTCCTTCGTGACTCCGTTCGCGAATGCCGCGACGAGACTCGTCTTGGCGCGCTCGATCCAGGGAGTTCCGCCAGCGCCTTTCTTCGGATCATGGCTTGGAAATCCGTCACGTTTTCGCGCGCCTCGACCAGAAGTTCGACACCGCTCTCGATCGCTGGTCTTCCGAGTTTTTCAACACTATCCGCCATGGGCGGACGGAATCCAAGCCTTCGGCGCAATCTCGGAACTTGTCTGTCCTCCCACGTTTACTTGGGGTGACAGAAATATATTGAGGACAGACAAACTCTCGTCAGGCATACACTTAGCATAGATATTTTGAGGCGCTGGCGTAGACTGTTTCGGCTGCCTGCCGCAACGGTTCTTTCCTGTGCTTTCTCGATAAGACTTCGACGCCAATTGGGCCGTCGTATCCGGTCTTCTCCACTTCGGAGAGGAAGCGCGCGATTTCGAAACTGCCCTCGCCGGGGAGAAGTCGATTGTGCACAGTGTCTTCCCACAAATCGTCGGCAGGTTTTGCCGCCGCGTCATTGATCTCGATCGATATAATGGCCTCCTTCGGCAGACGGCCGATCTCAGCCATGTCTATTCCGCCGCGCGAGACATGCCAGATGTCAAGCAGCACGCCCCCATTGGGCGCCGCAGCGGCGTTGACCATTTCCATGGTGCGAGTGATAGTTGCGAAATTGGACCACGGCATGATCTCGATGCCAACTTTTGATCCGATCCGCGCCGCGTCCGCGCAGAGCTTCCCGAAAGAATCAGCTAGAACGTGTGTAGGCTGTTCAGCTCCACTCGTGTCGCCGCTCACCTTGATATGGCGAGCTCCTAGCTCCTCCGCCGCTACGAGGAGATCGTGGCGCATCGCTTCTGACGCCCGGCCCCGATCACCGCTGGCGGACCAATGCCTCAGGGTCTCAACTTCGAGGTCTTTGATGCCGTTGGCCGCCATGATCGATCTCACCTGCTGGTAACCAAGCCGATCCCGAAGAGCCAGAAGATCTTGGTGCGCGAGACCCAGGCCTTGAAAGCCAGCCGCTGCCGCTATTTCGACTCGCTGGCGAAAGTCGAATGGACTTACTTCGGTGGTAAGTACAGGATAAGTGTCACCAGCGATAGACCAGTAGCTGGCCAGGAGTCTTTTCTTGCTAAGCATCGTCTTCTCGTCCTTTTCGAAAAAGAAATGATCACACAACTGAGCATCCACCATCGACTCCAATCGTCTCGATGCCATCTCGCTTCAGATCGGCTCTGGCGTCATGCACGGCGATATTTTCGTACGTGATACTAGGCTGGAGCGTGATGAACGCCGATCAATTAAGCGCGCGAGCGAACCCGTATGGATGCCCCGAAGCCGTTCTGTCCGTCCGGATTGACGCTCGCCGGGTCAGAGCGAGTCCATCTTGCAGGCGCTCTCCGTCTGAGTTCCGTACGCCTTCTCGATGTCGGCGGGAGTCTTGGGCAACTCCGCCTTCACCTCGAAATAGTCCCACTTGTCGGTAATCTGAGGATGGATGCCGGCCACGAGGAGCCGGTTGGTCATCTGGTGATCGAAGGCACGGTAGCCAACGTCGATGTCCCCTCGCGTGACCTTCCAATGTTCTAACGCGTTGACGATAGCGGCTGAGTCGGTGGAATTCGCGGCCTCGATCGAGTCGAGAAGCGACTTCATGCCAAGCCAACCCATCCAGGTTTTATCGGCAGCAGGCCGATTGTATTTCTCGAGGTAAGCGGCGGCCATCGCTTGTTCCTCAGGCGGGTTGTTGGGGTTCTTGTACCACCAGGTGATAGTGTAAAGGCCATCGGCGGCTTCCGGTCCGACGCCCCAAAGATCGGTGTTGCCAGCGGCGATCTCGGCGAACGGAATTTTTCCGCGCATTCCCATTTCGTTCCACTGCTTCAGGAAAGTGGTGAGATCACCCGAAGAAAGTCCGCCAATCACGACCTCGGGCTTCGCGGCGCGAATTTTCAGGATGAAAGCACTGTAGTCAGGCGTATTGATCGGCACCTCGTCGGCCCCCACGATCGTCCCGCCATTTGCGGCGAGGTAATCGGTGAAGCTCTTCTTGATGTCTTGGCCAAAGGCAAAGGAGGCGGTCAGAAGATACCATTTCTTGCCGATCGCGGCGCAATAGGGCGCCAGCACGTTGGTATGGACGGCGACCGGCGGCTGCTGACGGAAAGTGTATTTGTTGCAGGATGCGCCGGTAAGAGCGGCAGCCGCGGCGTTCGGCACCACGAAAGGCACTTTGCCCTTCTTGGCGACCGCTGAAATGGCGAGCGCCAAGTTGCTTTGCGCTCCCCCGATGATACCGACGACCTTATGCTCGTTGACGAGGCGCTCTGCGTTCTCTTGCGCGCCTTGCGGGCTTGGCTCGTCGAGCCAGACGATCTCGGCCGGCCGGCCAAGAAGAGCGTTGTTGCGCTGCTCCAAAGCGAGCATGCCGCCCTGGGCAAGATACTCGGCCTGAGCAACGATCGGCCCAGTTTTTCCGTAGATCATACCGATTTTGATCGGCTCAGCTGCGGCGGCATTGCGGATATAGGGCATTCCGATTTTTGCGGCGGCGACGCTTGCTCCGCCCAATAATAGGCCGCGGCGGCTGACCGTCAGAATCTGCGAGGCGCCTTTCGCCATCTCGTTCGTCGCTCTGTCGTTCATGGAGTTCCTCCCTTTCCGTCGTCTCTTTGGTTAGCTTGTCAAAAAAATCCTCGCATTGATCGCGTTGACATTCCACTTCCTAGGCCTTATTGAACGCCCGACAAAATGTAGGCTCAGCCTGTGTTTCGGCAGCTTCCGCCCCTTAACCCTCTCCGTATGTTCGACGTCGCCGGACGTCATGTGAGTTTCACACGAGCGGCGGAAGAATTGGGCATGACGCAAGCGGCCGTGAGCCGGCAGGTCGCGGTGCTCGAGGGCTTCCTCAAAGTCAAGCTGTTCGCGCGTCATCACTCCGAACTGCAACTGACCGACACGGGCAGACGTTATCTCGCCGCCATCTTACCGGCCCTCGATATGATCGAGGAGGCGACAGCGGACGTGCGGCGGGTGGATGCCAAGCCCATCCTGCGGGTCCGATCCTATCCGACATTTGCGCGACATTGGCTCATCCCACGCCTGTCGCGATTTTCCGCTCTCCATCCTGAAATTGACGTTCAACTCACTACGGCTGTCGCACTAGCCGATTTCGAGCACGAGAACCTCGATCTCTGCGTTCAGTTCGGCGAGGGGACATGGGAGGGGTTGACGGCCTGGAAGCTGATGCCCGACGCCATCGCGCCGGTGTGCAGCCGGGCGTTGCTCAACGGGGGCAAGCCTCTGCGACAGGTACAGGATCTCGAGCGCCACATGTTGCTTCACTCGCGCTATCGACGTAGCGACTGGGCGGACTGGCTGGCGTTCGCCGGAGGCAAAGTCGACGCCAGTCACGGGTCGGTCTTCGACAGCTCGAC
>JBKQRA010000084.1:0-11833 GCA_052144065.1 Methylovirgula sp.
TCGCCCCGTCAGCGGAGCTTTTTGGTGGCCTCAAATCAGCGGAAATGCAAGGCACAGCGCAACAGAAAGGCCGCTGGGCTAAGCCCAGCGGCCGTGTTTTCGTGGGGGATTTCTTGGGGTTCCGGAGCGCCGCAGCTGACAAGCTGCAGCGCCTCGGGATCAGTGCGCCAAGATCAGTGCGCCAAGATCAATCAATGCGCAACGATGCCAGAGGCTTCGTCTTCGGTCGGCAGAGCAGCCGCCGCGAGCGACGGCTTCTCTTCTTCCCAGACGATCGGCACAGGCGCCCGCACGAGCGCGTGCTTCAGGACTTCGTCCATCCGCGAGACCGGCACGATCTCCAGACCGTTTTTCACGCTGTCTGGAATATCCGCCAGATCCTTGGCGTTCTCCTCAGGAATGAGGACCTTCTTCATGCCGCCGCGCAAGGCCGCAAGGAGCTTTTCCTTGAGGCCACCGATCGGCAGGACGCGGCCGCGCAGCGTGATCTCGCCGGTCATAGCGATATCGCGGCGCACCGCAATGCCGGTGAGCGTCGACACAATGGCGGTTGCCATGGCGACACCGGCCGAAGGCCCATCCTTGGGCGTCGCGCCTTCCGGCACGTGCACATGGATGTCGCGGCGATCGAAGAGCGGCGGCTCGATGCCGAAATCAACCGCACGCGAGCGGACGTAGGACGCCGCCGCCGAAATCGATTCCTTCATCACGTCGCGCAGATTGCCGGTTACGGTCATGCGACCCTTGCCGGGCATCATCACGCCTTCGATGGTGAGCAACTCGCCGCCGACTTCCGTCCAGGCAAGACCGGTCACGACACCGACCTGATCCTCGAGTTCCGCCTCGCCGTAGCGGAAGCGCGGCACGCCAAGGAAGTCCGCGACGTTCTCCGCCGTGACTGCGACGGTCTTCGCCTTATCCGTGAGGATCTGCTTGACCGCCTTACGGGCGAGATTGGAGATCTCGCGCTCGAGGTTACGGACGCCGGCTTCACGGGTGTAGCGGCGAATGAGGGTGGTGAGCCCGCTATCGTCGATCGACCATTCAGCCGCATCGAGGCCATGCTTCTTCAACGCCGCCGGAATGAGGTGGCGCCGCGCAATCTCGATCTTCTCGTCCTCGGTATAGCCGGCGATACGGATGATCTCCATGCGGTCCATCAAGGGCGCCGGGATGTTCAGCGTATTCGCCGTCGTCACGAACATCACGTTCGAGAGGTCGTAATCGACTTCGAGATAGTGATCGTTGAAGCTCTGGTTCTGTTCCGGATCCAAGACTTCGAGCAAAGCGGAAGACGGATCGCCGCGGAAATCCATGCCCATCTTGTCGATCTCATCGAGCAAGAAGAGCGGATTGCAGGTCTTCGCCTTGCGCATCGACTGGATGATCTTGCCGGGCATGGAGCCGATATAGGTCCGCCGATGGCCGCGGATCTCCGCTTCGTCGCGCACGCCGCCGAGCGACATGCGGACGAATTCGCGACCCGTCGCCTTGGCGATCGACTTGCCGAGCGAGGTCTTGCCGACGCCGGGCGGGCCGACGAGGCAGAGAATCGGACCGGTCAGCTTGTTGGCACGGCTCTGCACCGCGAGATATTCGACGATGCGCTCCTTGACCTTGTCCAGGCCGAAGTGTTCGCTGTCGAGAACCTCTTCCGCGATGGTGAGATCCTTCTTGACCTTGCTCTTCTTGTTCCACGGAATGGACAAGATCCAGTCGAGATAATTGCGCACGACGGTGGCTTCCGCCGACATCGGCGACATCTGACGCAGCTTCTTCAATTCGGCAGTCGCCTTGTCGCGCGCCTCCTTGGAGAGCTTGGTCTTCTTGATGCGCTCCTCGAGCTCGGAGAGGTCGTCCTTGCCGTCCTCGTCGCCGAGCTCCTTCTGGATCGCCTTCATCTGCTCGTTGAGATAATACTCGCGCTGCGTCTTCTCCATCTGCCGCTTGACGCGGGTCCGGATGCGCTTCTCGACCTGCAGCACGGAGATCTCGCTCTCCATCAAGGAGAGGCACTTCTCCAGCCGCTTGCCGACGGAGTTCGTCTCAAGAATCGACTGCTTGTCGAGAATCTTGACAGCAAGATGCGAAGCCACCGTATCGGCGAGCTTGGCATAGTCTTCGATCTGGTTGACTGCGGCGACGACTTCCGGCGAGACCTTCTTGTTGAGCTTCACATAGCTCTCGAATTCGGACACGACCGAACGCGCCAAAGCCTCGACCTCGACCTTGTCGGCCGGCTCGTCGGCGATCGCATCGGCATCCGCCTCATAGAAATCATCGGTGCGGGTATAGTGATGAACGCGCGCGCGCATCTGCCCTTCGACGAGTACCTTCACCGTGCCGTCGGGCAGCTTCAGAAGCTGCAGAACCGTGGCAAGCGTGCCGGTCTTGAAGATGGCATCGGGGCTCGGATCATCGTCCGATGCATTGATCTGCGTCGCGAGGAGAATGAGCTTGTCGCTCTTCATCACCTCTTCGAGTGCGCGAATCGATTTCTCGCGGCCGACGAAGAGCGGCACAATCATATGCGGAAAAACGACGATGTCGCGCAGCGGGAGCACCGGATAGCTCTGGATCGTCCCCGGGGGAACAGGCTCACGTTTCTGGCTGGTCATGGTTTTTATCCTATTCTCGCAACGCGTTCCTACATCAAGGTCGGCCCGCATTTGCGAACAGATTCATGGTGCCACTCTTTTCTGCTCCATCCTAATCCGGTGCAGAGTTTTGCGGCAGCCTCTTACCCGCAATGTCGTCCGAACTTTCGGCCTATGCCGGCGAAGACCGTCACAAACCTTTCTCAATACGTAAGATGGCGTGTCCTTCCACAGCTTTCAAGCTACACGCAAGAGTCGCGCCGACAGCTCCGACATGTATGCACGCCTGAAAACGCCGGCTTTCGCCGGCGTCATCAGTTCAATATTTGATGTGATGTGCTTAGCCGCCCGCCGGCGCGGCAAAACCACGCTCAGCTTTGAGATGGCGCGGCGCAAGCTCAAGCGCTTGTGCCGCTTTTCTCGTTGCGCTCCGCATAAATATACAGCGGGCGCGACTTGCCTTCGACGACGTCTGGACCAATGACGACTTGCTCGACGCCATCGAGGCCAGGCAGATCGAACATCGTGTCGAGCAGAATGCCTTCCATGATCGAACGCAGACCACGTGCGCCGGTGCGACGATCGATCGCTTTTTTGGCAACGACGTTGAGCGCCTCATCTTGGAAAGTGAGCTCGGTATTCTCCATCTCGAACAAGCGCTGATACTGCTTGACGAGCGCGTTCTTCGGCTCGGTGAGGATCTTCTTCAGAGCATCTTCGTCGAGATCTTCGAGCGTCGCGATGACCGGCAGACGGCCGACGAATTCCGGGATCAAACCGAACTTCAACAGGTCTTCCGGCTCGACTCGGCGCAGAATCTCGCCGGTGCGGCGTTCATCGGGCGCGGTGACGGATGCGCCGAAACCGATCGAGGTCGTCTTGCCGCGCATCGAGATGATCTTTTCAAGACCCGCGAAAGCGCCGCCGCAGATGAACAGAATGTTCGTCGTGTCGACCTGCAGGAATTCCTGCTGCGGATGCTTGCGGCCGCCTTGCGGGGGCACCGAAGCGACCGTGCCTTCCATGATCTTCAACAGCGCCTGCTGAACGCCCTCGCCCGACACGTCGCGGGTGATCGAGGGGTTGTCCGACTTGCGCGAAATCTTGTCGATCTCGTCGATATAGACGATGCCGCGCTGCGCCCGCTCGACATTGTAGTCGGAGGCCTGCAGCAGCTTCAGGATGATATTCTCGACGTCCTCGCCGACATAGCCGGCTTCGGTCAGCGTCGTCGCATCCGCCATGGTGAAGGGCACGTCGAGGATGCGGGCGAGCGTCTGCGCGAGCAGCGTCTTGCCGGAACCCGTCGGGCCGATCAGCAGGATGTTCGACTTCGCGAGCTCGACGTCATTGTGCTTCGTCGCGTGATTGAGCCGCTTGTAGTGGTTGTGGACGGCGACCGAGAGAACGCGCTTGGCCTGGAACTGGCCGATGACATAGTCGTCGAGGACTTTGCAGATTTCCTTCGGCGTCGGGATGCCGTCGCGGCTCTTGACCAACGAGGATTTGTTTTCCTCGCGGATGATGTCCATGCAGAGTTCGACGCATTCGTCGCAGATGAAGACCGTCGGGCCGGCAATCAGCTTGCGCACTTCGTGTTGGCTCTTGCCGCAGAACGAGCAATAGAGCGTGTTTTTCGAGTCGCTGCCGCCGACCTTGGTCATGGCTTATCTCCTACCAGCCGAACGCACCTCGGTGCTTCCTTGGGCTTCGGCCCTCTGCAACTGCCAAAGGCGAACCACGTTTGTCGAGGTGCACCTCTTTGTCGGCTTGCCCGCCCCGGCGGTTCACCGACTCTGCGATTCTGCGTCCCTCAATCTCCCAGAATTGCATGATCCCCATTAACGGAAATGCAAACATGCCAGGAGGTCCGGATCAAGCCCCGGAGCTGGTTTCTCCCCGCCCCGTGACCTTTTGCGTCACAAGAACGCAACAGTCCTTGCATAGTCTCCCGAAAATACGTCCAAGTGGTTAAACCCCATTTGGGACGCCGACTGCCGGGTGACAAAAAAAGCAACAGTCGTGCCATCGGCGCTTCAGCGACCCCGATCTTCCCATATAGAAACAACAAATGGGCCCGGCAAGCCCTTGAGACATATCAAGCTTCACGACCGGACCAGCCTGGCGCAAGGCGCCGCCGCGCCAAAGCAGCGGCCGACAGACGTCGTGGCAAGAGAGAGGCTAAGCCTTGGGGCCCCATCCGATTCGCATGGGCGGGACGCCCGATCGTTCCGGCTTTGCCTTGGCCCGTCAGCCAAGGCGCGACATCAAGCGGCGGTTTTGGACTGCTCGAGATCGTCGGGACGCTTGTCGATGACCTGGTCGACAATGCCGAAGAGCCGTGATTCTTCCGCGGTCATGAAGTGATCGCGGTCGAGGGTGGTCTCGATGGTGTCATAGTCCTTGCCGGTGTGGCGGACATAGATCTCGTTCAGCCGACGCTTCATGGCCATGATGTCTTCGGCATGGCGCATGATGTCGGACGCCTGGCCCTGGAAGCCGCCGGAGGGCTGATGCACCATGATGCGGGCGTTCGGCAGCGCGTAGCGCATGCCAGCCTCGCCAGCGGTCAACAGCAGCGAACCCATCGACGCGGCCTGGCCGATGCAGAGCGTCGAGACCTTCGGCCGGATGAACTGCATGGTGTCGTAGATCGACAGGCCGGCGGTCACGACACCGCCCGGCGAGTTGATATACATGGAAATTTCTTTTTTCGGGTTTTCCGCTTCGAGGAAGAGGAGCTGGGCCACGATGACGGTGGCCATATGGTCCTCGACCGGTCCGGTCAAAAAGATGATTCGCTCGCGCAGCAGGCGCGAATAGATATCGAAGCCGCGCTCGCCCCGGCTGGTGTTCTCGATGACCTGGGGGATCAGGTAGTTGTTGTAGATTTCGACGGGATCGCGATCGCGCAGCATGGTGTATCCTCGGGTCTTACGCGGGCCTTTGGCGGGCTCGGCCTGGTTATCTGCCAAGATAATCGCTCGACCCGGTTTCGCAAAGAGCGGGCCAAGCGTCAAAGACGCGCCAAAGCAATTATGGTTTAGGCCAAGCTAGCGCCGCCCTCCGGTCAGGCGGCCGGTTCTGCCGGCTCATCTTCGGTGGCCGCCGCTTCAAAGGCTTTCACCTCCTCGATCAGCGCCGTCGGCGACAGCGGCTTGTCCGTCACCGTGACCTCGGTGAGGAGATGATCGATGACCTTTTCCTCGAAGAGGGGAGCGCGGATCTCGGCCAGCCGGTCGGGGTTCTTGCGGTAATAATCGACCAGCTGCCGTTCCATTCCGGGAAAATTGCGGGCCCGCTCATAGAGCGCCTGTCCCACTTCTTCGTCGCTGACGGTCACGCCCGCCTTTTCGCCGACCTCGGCCAGGAGCAGGCCAAGCCGCACGCGGCGCTCGGCGATCTTCTGGTAATCGGCGCGCTCCGCCTCTCGATCGGCTTCGTCTTGGGCAGCCTCGCCGGCCGGCGCTGCGCCGCCTTCGGCGGCCGCCTTACGCTCGGCGTTGGCCTCCTGCCAAATCTGCTCGAATTCGCGGGAGACGAGGGCCGGCGGCAGCTCGAAGCTGAATTTTTCATCAAGCGCGTCGAGAAGCTCGCGCTTCCATTTGCGCCGCGCGATCGCCGCCTGCTCGCCTTCGAGCGAGGCTTTGACGGTTTCCTTCATCTTGGTGAGATCGGGAAAGCCGAGGCTTTGCGCAAAGGCGTCGTCGATCGGCAGATCCGCCGGCGACGCGACGCCCTTCAAGGTGAGGTCGAAAGTTGCTGCCTTGCCGGCGAGATTCGCCGCCGCATAATCGTCCGGGAAGGTCACCGAGATAACCTTCTGCTCGCCGAGCTTCATGCCTTCGACCTGCTCTTCGAAGCCGGGGATGAAGGACCCCGAGCCGAGAATGAGATCGATGCCTTCGGCGGAGCCGCCTTCGAAGGCTTCGTCGCCGATCTTGCCGACGAAATCGAGGACGACCTTGTCGCCCTTGGCGGCGACGACACCCTCGCCTTCCTTCGGCGCGTAATTGCGGTTCTGCTCGGCGATACGGGAAATCGCGGTATCGACATCCGCATCCGGGATCTCAGCAACAAGGCGCTCGATCTTGATGTCGCTGAAGCTGCCGATCTCGAATTTCGGCAGGATTTCGACCATGACCTTATAGGCAAGATCGGTCTTGGCCTCGAAAGCCTGCGCCAGCTCCTCATCATTCGTCGGAATGAGATCGACATGCGGCGGCGTCGCGAGACGAAGGTTATTGTCTTCGACGATCTTGCGATTGGCCTCGTTCATCGCCTCTTGCATGACATCGGCCATGACCGAGCGGCCATAGAGGCGGCGCAGATGCGCGACCGGCACCTTGCCCGGGCGGAAGCCCTTGATCTGCGCCTTGGCGCGAATCTCATCGAGCTGGGCATCGACTTTGGAGGCGAGATCGGCGGCGGCCAGCACCACTTTATATTCGCGCTTCAGCCCCTCCGACAGGGTCTCTGTCACTTCCATCGTATACCCTTTCAATCCCTTTTTCTGATCTGCCCATGATCTACGCCGCGGCGCTCATCCCAACAAGATGAACGTCCAACGGCCCTAGCCAGGACAGTCGCAATCTCGGTTAAGTCCAGTCTGGTGCGGGCGGAGGGAATCGAACCCCCATGATTTTCATCACCGGAACCTAAATCCGGCGCGTCTACCAGTTCCGCCACGCCCGCGAACAGGCGCGTGTTCGCCGCTTCGGGCCGGGTCTATAGCAACGCCGCCCCTCGGATGCAGCAAAAAAGTGAACCTCTGCCCCTTATACGGCTTGAGCCGGTGCGCGGAAGGGACCATACCTCTCCTCCCGCGTATACCGGTACGGATGACCGATTTTTCGACCGGAGCTCCTGGCCGATGCGCCTGAACCGCCGCAATTTTCTCAGCGCCGCGACCGCGGCGTTTTTGCCGTGGAGTATTCGCGCCGAAGCGGAGACGCCGGCAAGCGACGGCTTTCGCGTCTTGACCGTCGGAAAGACCGAAACGGCCCTTTTGCCGGCGCCGGAGCCCAAAACGGCGCAGATCGGCTTCGGCGCGCAATGTCCCGGACCGCCGCTCCTTTATAAGAAGGGCGAAGAGATCAAGATCCGGCTGGTCAACAGCCTCGACACGCCGGTCACCTTCTCTTGCCAAGGCATGCGCATCGCCAATGCGATGGACGGCGTCGGCGGCCTGACGCAAAGCCCGGTGCTGCCCGGCCATTCCTTCGATTATCGCTTCACCCCGCCCGATAGCGGCTTCTGTTGGTATCGTTCGAGCGTCGAGCCGTTAGCGATCACGCAGCTCGATCATGGTCTCTATGGTCCGCTGATCGTTCAGGAAGCCAATCCCCCCGCCGTCGATCGCGATATCCCCATCATCCTCGCGGATTGGCATCTCAATCAGGCCGCGCAGGTCGAAACGGCAGCCGCCGCCAAGCCAAACGACCATTATGTCGTGACGATCAACGGCACATCAGCCCCAAGCACGATGGAGTTTCTACCCGGCGCGCGGCTGCGGCTGCGGCTCTTGAGCGTTGTGCAATCGCAGCTCGTCTTTGTGAGCTTCACCGGACTCAAGCCCTGGATCGTGGCGATCGACAGCCAGCCCTGCGAGGCCTTCGAACCGCTGCGCCTCACGATTCCGGTCGGGCCGGGCGCCTGTTTCGACGTGCTCTGCGATCTTCCGGCCGAATCCGGCGCGCAGGGCACAGTTGCCTGGCGCACCGGCGAGCGCAGCGACCGTCCGCTGCTCATCTTCAATACGCGCGGGACGCCGCGGCCGAAGCTGCCGCCATTCGCCTCGCTGCCCGCCAACCCTTTGCTGCCGGTGACGATCCGCCTGCAGCACTCGCGCAAAGTCGACCTCGTCGTCGATGCCGGCGCGGAGAAAACCAAGGACGGCACAAGCGTCGTCGCAAGTGACGCGCATGGCCCCCTCACGCTCAATGGCAAAGCGGCCCCAAATTTCGCTGCAGGGCCGCTGTTTTCAGTGCGGCGCGGGACGCCGGTCACGCTTGGCTTCATCAACAAGAGCGCGCTGCTCGTGCAGGTCCATGTGCATGGCCATACCATGCGGCTGCTGCATGATCTCGACGACGGCTGGGAGCCCTATTGGCGGAATCGGGTGATCGTGCCGGAAGCGCGGGGCAAACATACGGCCTTCATCGCGGACAATCCGGGCAAATGGGCCATCGAGTTCCAAACTCTGGAAATGACGCCGAACCGCCTCGTGACTTGGTTTGAAGTGATCTAGCTAAGCTATCAATCGTTCGCGGCCGGGCGCGGCGGCAGTTTGGCGAAGAGGCTGAGTGCCACGGCGCGGGCGACATGCTCGGCCATGCAGCGATAGCCGAGATCATTCAGATGGAATTGATCGGCCGACATCAGCTGTTCATTGGCGCGCGCCTGCTCGAGAGCCAGCATCGCCTCATAGCGGCGCACATAAAGCACATGCTCCTCGGCAGCGATCTTGCGCAACACTTGGCGGATCGCGGAATAAGCCGGATCGCGGGAGAACCGCGGCACATATTGCATGCCGACGAGGACGACATCGATATTCTGTGCCTTCAGCCAGCGCACCGTCTCCCGGACGGTGGCTTCGAAATCGTCCGGCGGAATGCGCGACAGCGCATCATTCGTCCCCAATTGCCACAAAACCAGATCGGGCTTTGAGAGCGCCACTTCGCTCATGATTCGGTCGGCGGTGGTTTCCGCCATTTCGCCGGCGACGCCGCGATTGACGATCTCGACGTCCACCCCCTTGAGCACGCTGGCGAGAATCGGGCGCAGACGGCTCGGATAGGTAGCGAATTGTGACGATGCGCCGGTGCCGTAGGTGGAGGAGGAGCCGATCGCGAGAATATGGAGAGGGGTCTTTTTCTGGAGATGCGCGATCACATTGGGCAGCGGCCCTGGCATCGCAATATCGGCTTCTGGCACTGCACAATCTGGCGTCAAGGGCGGCAGAGCATGCTGAACATCTTGCGCCAGCGGCACCGTCGCCCCGAGGGGAGCGGCCCCCAGAACCAAAAGAGTCACGATTTGGGCGATGCCCGCCCATCGGCAACCGACCTTCGCGATCCGTCTTGTTGTTCCGACAGCCATGCGACAATCCCCATGATGGCCAACCCTGCGCCAGCCATCATTGCATCTGTTAGTACTGCTCCGCCATAGGCAAATCGGAAGATCTGCCCCGCGAGACTTAAGAGTGAGGCCACACAGAAAATATACAGTGAATGGCGCCCGAGCATGGAACACAGACGGACGCCTGGCGCAAACCACCGCATCAAAAAGGGAAAACTTCCCGCGAAAACGGCAGCCAATCCCAGCATATCGATAAGCCTCGCTGGGGATTGAAATGTCTTGTCGAAGACGAAGAACAGCTTTGGACTCGGCACATCGTCTGGACGCGGCGAAAAATGGGTGAGAGCAACCACTAGGCCAAAGCCGACGATCGGCAATCCAATCAAGAAAAATACTTTTCTGTAACGCCGGGCCAGCCAGCCGATCCCGTCTTTTCCGCCCAAAAGAAATCCCAGGACGTAAATGAACTGCCAAGCCAGGGGATTTAGGAACCAGGTTCCGCCTTCCGGCCAGGACGGCAGATTAATGCCCGTCGCCAGCGCCGCGATGTAAATTGTCGCCGAGATCGGCAGCAACGCCCAAATCGCGTAACGCGCACAGACGGCGATCAGCGGCGCACACGCGACCAAAACAACATAAAGCGGCAATATGTTGAAATAGCCGAGCTGATGCGTCAGCAACACGAGGCCGACATGTGCCCGTACCGGATCGTTGAAAACGGCCGAGGCATTATGCCAATCGAGCAGGAAAGCCGCATCATAATAGAGCGCCGCGCCGGCGAGTAGCGCGACCGCCATTTCGGTGATGACGAGCTGCGCGAAATAGACCTGCATGGCGCGCCCGCCAAGCTTGAAAACCAGGCCTAAAATGGGCAGCGAAGCCGTTCGGTTTGTCTGTAGCCGCAGCGACCAGCCGGCCAGGAACACGAAGAGTTCGGCCGAATCCGACAGCGAGAAATTGCGATAGGTGAAGCGCTCGAAATAAATGCCGGGAACATGGTTGATGAAGATCGTAATGAGCGCAAAGCCGCGCCAGAAATCGATCTCATTGGGTTCCCGCATCGTTGGTCCGGATATCTCGCATGAGAGGCTGCGCGCCGAGACCCGCCGTTCATTTCGATGACACGTTTTGCGGCGAATTCCGGCAGGTAGTCAGGCAGGTACGAAGCGTCGCCGCATATCCTCCGCGAGAACCCGCATGGATGCAACAGAGCGCACCCATTCGTGACTGCAGAGGCTTTTAGCGAATCGCCGCCGTCATATGGCGTTGGGGTCGATGAACAGTCGCAGAACGGCAGGAAGCGATTCTGGTATATCTTCAGCGATGAGGCCGGGGCCGAATTCGCGCGCCGCCGCGCCATGCAGCCAGACGGCCGCGCAGGCCGCCTCGAAGGCTGGCATGGATTGCGCCAAAAGGCCGCCGACGAAGCCCGCCAAAACATCGCCCGCACCCGCAGTCGCAAGCCAAGGCGGCGCATCGCAGGCAATCGCCGCGCGCCCATCCGGACTGGCGACAACCGTATCGGCGCCTTTTAGGATGACAATCGCGCCGATCAGCGCCGCGGCGGCGCGCGCCCGCTCGAGCTTTGAAGACGAGGCCAAAGCCGCAGCGTGCGAATGCTCGCGCAGATCGCCATTTTTGACATCGAAGAGCCGGGCAAATTCGCCGTCATGCGGTGTGAGGACGACGCTGCCGCCGAAATGGCCGATCGCCGCGCTGAGCTCGAGCGCGTTGTCGGCAAAGCTTGTGAGCGCATCCGCATCGAGCACGACGGCGCGGGGCGGCGCACCCTCGGCGACCGGCGCCAAGGCTATTTTGACCATCGCGGCCGTCTCGGGCCCCACCCCCATGCCGGGACCCATGACGACGGCGTTCTTGCGCGGATCCTTGAGGAGTTCCGCGAGATCGTCTGGTTGATCGCAGACGCGCGTCATGATCGCGGTGAGCGCCGCCGCATGAACGCTCAAGGCGCTTGACGGTGTCGCGACGGTGACGAGACCCGCGCCGGCCCGCAAAGTGCCGCGCGCAACAAGCCGCGCCGCCCCGGTCGAGATGAGCGGACCCGACAGCACCAGCGCATGGCCGCGGCCGTATTTATGGCCTTCGAGGCGCGGCCGCGGGAATAGCGCGTTCCAGATCACCGGCCGATTGATGAA
>JBKQRA010000085.1:0-6586 GCA_052144065.1 Methylovirgula sp.
GGCCGCATCATGTTCGAGATCGACGGCGTGCCGACCGAGACGGCGCGCGAGGCGCTACGGCTTGCCGCGGCGAAGCTGCCGATCAAGACTCGTTTCGTGCAACGGATCGTGGAGTAGGAGGTCGCCATGAAGGGTAAACAGCGCATGTCGGACCTTCGAGTCATGACCGAAGATCAGCTCGAGCAGGAAATCCTCGGCCTGAAGAAGGAGCAGTTCAATCTGCGCTTTCAGCGGGCGAGCGGCCAGCTTGAGAACACCGCCCGCGTGCGCGTCGTAAGGCGCGACATTGCGCGTGCCAAAACCATCGCCGCGCAAAAGCGCACTGCGAAATAAGGTCGAAATTAATGCCGAAACGGATTTTGCAAGGCGTCGTCGTCAGCGACAAGCAGGACAAGACCATCGTCGTGAAGGTCGAGCGCCGCTTCACGCATCCGCTCTTGAAGAAGACGGTGCGGCGCACGAAAAACTATCACGCGCATGACGAAGACAATCATTGCAAGGTTGGCCAGACGGTTTCGATCGAAGAGACCAAGCCGCTGTCGCGGCTGAAGCGCTGGAAGGTCGTCGAGGCGGCAGCCAAGGCGTGAGTTGAATTTACGGGGAGGGGTTCCCCTCCTTCAGGCGAAGTCCGGCGGGTGCGCCCGGCCGGAAACCGATCTGAAAGAAAGGCATAGGCCATGATACAGATGCAGACCAATCTCGACGTCGCCGATAATTCCGGGGCGCGCCGCGTGATGTGCATCAAGGTGCTCGGCGGTTCGAAGCGGAAATATGCCGGTGTCGGCGACATCATCGTCGTCTCGGTGAAGGAAGCGATTCCGCGCGGCCGCGTGAAGAAGGGCGATGTGATGAAGGCGGTCGTCGTGCGCACCGCCAAGGACATCAAGCGCGCCGACGGTTCCGTCATCCGCTTCGATACCAACGCCGCCGTTCTGATCAACAATCAGTCGGAGCCGATCGGCACCCGTATCTTCGGACCGGTGCCGCGCGAGCTGCGCGCCAAGAACCACATGAAGATCATCTCGCTTGCGCCGGAGGTTTTGTGATGGCCGCAAAGATCAAGAAAGGCGACAAGGTCGTCGTTCTCGCCGGCCGTGACAAGGGGCGTTCCGGCGAGGTTCTGCAGGTGATGCCGAAGGACGAGCGCGCCATCGTGCGCGGCGTCAATATCGTCAAGCGGCATCAGCGTCAGTCGATGCGGCAAGAGGGCGGCATCTTTTCGAAAGAGGCGACAATCCATCTGTCGAACCTCGCGCTCGCCGATCCTAAGGACGGCAAGGCGTCGCGCGTGGGCTTCAAGATTCTCGATGACGGTCGCAAGGTCCGCGTCGCCAAGCGTTCGGGAGAACAGATCGATGGCTGACAATAAGGGCGGCAAGGGCGGCTCCGCGAAGGGCGGTGCGAAAGCCGGCTCCGCGAAGACCCCCGCCAAGGGCGCTCCCGCTGCCAAGCCCGCCAAGGGCAAGGGCGGCGCGGCCGGCGGACACGAAGGCTCGGCGCCGCGCGCCGCGATGGTGACGGCGAGCGCGGAATCGCTGATGTCGCCGCAGGATTATATCCCGCGGCTGAAGAAGCATTATGTCGATGTGGTGCGGCCGAAGCTCATCGAGGAATTCGGCTACAAGAACCCGCTTGAAGTGCCGGTGATTGAGAAGATCGTGCTCAACATGGGCGTCGGCGAAGCGGTCACCGACACCAAGAAGGTGACGCTGGCTGCGGCGGATCTCGCGCTGATCGCTGGCCAGAAGCCGATCATCACCCGGGCCCGCAAGGCGATCGCGACCTTCAAGGTGCGCGAGAACATGCCGATCGGCGCCAAGGTGACGCTGCGCAAGACGCGCATGTACGAGTTCCTCGACCGTCTGGTCACGATTGCTCTGCCGCGGGTTCGCGACTTCCGCGGCCTCAATCCCAAGAGCTTCGACGGCCGCGGCAATTATGCCATGGGCATCAAGGAGCACATCGTGTTCCCGGAAATCGATTACGATAAGGTCGAGAACATTCTCGGTATGGACATTATCGTATGCACCAACGCCAAATCGGATGATGAGGCACGCGCCCTTTTACGGGCATTCAACTTCCCGTTCCGGCAGTGAGGCAAGTTTCCAACGGGGCTTCCCTCAAACGCGGCGACCAGAGGTAGAGACTTTATGGCGAAGAAGAGTTCGATCGAAAAGAACAACCATCGCATCAAGCTGGTGAAGCAGTATGCGGCCCGCCGCAAGAAGCTGAAGGCGGCGGCGGAAGATCCGAATGCGACGCTCGAAGAGCGCTTCGCGGCGCGCTTGAAGCTCGCCGAGTTGCCGCGCAATTCGTCGGCGGTGCGCATCCGCAACCGTTGCGAGATCTCCGGCCGTCCGCGCGCTTTCATCGGCAAGATGAAGATGTCGCGTATCGCCGTCCGGGAGCTGGGCTCGAAGGGCCTGATCCCCGGTCTCGTCAAGTCGAGCTGGTGAGGAGAGGCTAATGGCAACCAATGATCCGTTAGGCGATCTGCTCACCCGTATCCGCAATGCGCAGATGCGCCGCAAGGGCAAGGTGCAAAGCCCCGGCTCGCGGCTGCGCGCGCATGTGCTCGACGTCTTGGCGGCGGAAGGCTATATCCGCGGCTATTCGACGACCGAATATGGTAATGGCCGCACCGAGTTCGAGATCGAGCTCAAATATTACGACGGTCAGCCGGTCATTCGCGAGATTCAGCGCGTGTCGAAGCCCGGCCGCCGCGTCTACGCCGGTGTCGGCGAGATGCCGCAAGTCGCCAACGGCCTTGGCATCACCATTCTGTCGACGTCGAAGGGCGTCATGGCGGACCATGCCGCGCGCGAAGCCAATGTCGGCGGCGAAGTTTTGTGCAAGGTCTTCTGAGCGGAAGAACGAGGAATTATCTCATGTCTCGCGTCGGAAAGAAGCCTGTTGTCATCCCCGCCGGTGTCACGGCGACGATCAATGGGCAGGCGATCGCCATCAAGGGCGGCAAGGGCGAATTGCACTTCTCCGCCCCGGGAGAAGTGCTGGTCAGTTTCGCCGATAATCAGATCAAGGTCGATCCGCGCGGCACGTCCAAGCGGGCGCGGGCCATGTGGGGCATGACCCGGGCGATGGTGAGCAATCTCGTCACCGGCGTCAGCAAGGGTTTCGAAAAGAAGCTCGAGATCACCGGCGTCGGCTATAAGGCGGCGGTGCAGGGCAAGGTGCTCAACCTGTCGCTTGGCTACAGTCATGACGTGCCGTTTCCGATCCCGGATGGCATCAGCATCGTGACGCCGAAGCCGACGGAAATCACGATCACGGGCATCGACCGCCAGAAGGTCGGTCAGGTCGCCGCGGAGATCCGGGCGATGCGTCCGCCGGAGCCCTATAAGGGCAAGGGCGTCAAATATGCTGGCGAATTCATCTTCCGCAAGGAAGGCAAGAAGAAGTAAGGAGCGCCGTTATGGCGAAGGACATTCAGACGGCTGCCCGGCGCAAAGCGCGGGTCCGGCGGACGATCAAGGCGCGGGCCTATGGCAAGCCGCGGCTTTCGGTCCATCGCACGTCGATGCAGATTTATTGTCAGGTCATCGATGATGCGGAGGGCCGCACAATCGCCTCGGCGTCGACGCTCGAAAAGGCCAATCGCGAGAGCCTGAAGACCGGCGCCACCGTGGAAGCGGCCAAGCTGATTGGCAAGCAGATCGCCGAGCGGGCGCTGGCTGCCGGCATCCAGGAAGTGGTGTTCGACCGCGGTGCTTACATGTACCACGGCCGCGTCAAGGCGGTGGCCGAGGGCGCCCGCGAGGCGGGATTGAAGATCTGAGCATCATCCCGAAAAGTTGCAGACTTTTCGGATGGGGTGATGCGAGAGAGCAAGGAAAAAAGCATTATCCCGAAAAGTTGCAGACTTTTCGGATTAGATGATGTGAAAACAAAAAGAGACTTCGAAGCGAGCGGCGGATTTTCCGACCGCGCAAGTGACGAAAGAGTGGAATAGACAATGGCACGTGAAGGTGAAGGCGGAGATCGCGGCGGGCGTGGTCGCGACCGGGATCGCGACGATCGCGACAATGAATTCGTCGACCGTCTGGTTCATATCAACCGCGTCGCGAAGGTGGTGAAGGGTGGCCGGCGCTTCGGCTTTGCCGCGCTCGTCGTCGTCGGCGATCAGAAGGGCCGCGTCGGCTTCGGCCATGGCAAGGCGCGCGAAGTGCCGGAGGCCATCCGCAAGGCGACCGAATCCGCGAAGCGCTCGTTGATCCGCGTGCCGCTGCGCGAAGGCCGCACGCTGCATCATGACGTGCACGGCCGGCATGGCGCCGGTCGCGTGATCCTGCGCGCTGCGCCGGCTGGCACCGGCATCATCGCTGGCGGCCCGATGCGCGCCGTCTTCGAGACGCTCGGCATGCACGATGTCGTCGCCAAGTCGCAAGGATCTTCTAATCCTTACAATATGATCCGGGCAACTTTTGATGCTCTTGTTAAAGAGGATTCACCCCGTATCGTTGCGGCTCGCCGCAGCATGAAGGTGTCGACCTTGCAGGCTCGCCGTCAGGGCGGCGTCGAGGCCGACGCCTCTGGCGACGCGTGAGGAGATCTTCATGAGCGACAATAAAGACAAAGTCGTCGTCGAGCAGACGGGCAGCCCCATCGGGCGTCCCGCCGCGCAGCGCGCGACGTTAAAAGGCTTGGGTTTGAACAAGATCGGCCGCCGTTCGGAGCTGATCGATACGCCGGCCGTCCGTGGCATGATCGCGAAAGTCGCGCATCTCGTCCGCGTCGTCGAAGCTGAGTGAGGGCAGGGCGATGAATCTCAACGACATCTCCGACAATCCCGGCTCCTCCAAGCCGCGCATGCGGGTCGGACGCGGCATTGGCTCCGGCAAGGGCAAGACCTGCGGCCGCGGCGTCAAGGGTCAGAAGGCGCGCACCGGCGTCGCCATCAAGGGCTTTGAAGGCGGTCAGATGCCGCTGCATCGGCGTTTGCCGAAGCGCGGTTTCACGCCGCCGAACCCGACCGACTACAATGAGATCAATCTCGGCCGCATCCAGGCCGCGATCGATGCCGGCAAGCTGTCGAAGGACGCCCCGGTGACGATCGATGCGCTGATCGCGGCGGGCCTTTGCGCCAAGCCGCGCGACGGCGTCAAGATCCTCGGCATGGGCGAGATCAGCGCGGCTCTGACCTTCGAGGTTGCGGCGGCGTCGAAATCCGCGATTGCGGCGATCGAGAAACTGGGCGGCAGCGTGAAGCTGCTGACGGCTGAAGCCACCCCGGCGGAAGCCTGAGCGCATCGAACGCGAAGCCGGCGGTAATGCCGCCGGCTCGAGGCTTGAATGCGGCATCAAGCCTTGGTCTTGAACGATGTCCCTGTTAGAGCCACTTTTCGAGAACATGCTCAAGGGTAATGCGGACGGGCGATGAGCCCTCAGACTTGCCGGCGAGCTCTTCCTCAGGTCTTGGCGGCTTCGCATAAGCCGCGCGGAGCATTGCATGGCATCGGCCGCTGAACAGCTTGCAGCTAACGTTAATTGGGGCGCTTTTGCCAAGGCCGAAGAACTCAAGAAGCGGATCTGGTTCACCCTCGGCGCGCTGATCATCTATCGGCTCGGGACCTACATCCCGCTGCCGGGCATCGATCCCGCTGCCTTCGAGGCGACCTTTACCGGCAATAAGCAGGGCGTCCTCGAACTCTTCAATATGTTCTCAGGCGGTGCCGTTCAGCGCATGGCGATCTTCGCGCTGAACATCATGCCGTACATTTCGGCCTCCATCATCATTCAGCTGCTGACGAGCGTCTTTCCCTCGCTCGAGGCCCTGAAGAAAGAGGGCGAGGCGGGCCGCAAGGTCATCAACCAATATACCCGCTATCTGACGGTGGTTCTTGCCGCCTTTCAGGCCTATGGCATTGCCATCGGCCTGCAGAGCCAGAACGGTATCGTCAGCAATCCCGGCATCTTCTTCATCGTCTCGACAGTGCTCACTTTGACCGGCGGCACGATGTTCCTGATGTGGCTGGGCGAGCAGATCACCTCGCGCGGCATCGGCAACGGCTCGTCACTGATCATCTTCGCCGGCATTGTCGCGGCGTTCCCGGCGGCGATTGTCAATACGCTGGAACTCGGCCGCCAGGGCGCTCTGTCGACGGGCCTCATTCTCGCGGTGCTCGTCATGGCGATCGCGGTGATCGCCTTCATCGTCTTCATGGAGCGGGCGCAACGCCGGCTCCTCATCACCTATCCGAAGCGCCAGCAGGGCAATCGCGTCTATGAGGGGCAGACGTCCTTCCTGCCGCTCAAGCTCAATACCTCCGGCGTCATTCCTCCGATCTTTGCCTCGTCGCTGTTGCTATTGCCGACGACGATCGCGAATTTCTCCAATCAACATGGCGGAACGGGAATTCTGGCGACCATCTCGACCTATCTTGGGCATGGCCGACCGCTCTACATGCTCACTTATGTGAGCTTGATCGTCTTCTTCGCCTTCTTCTACACGGCGATCGTTTTCAATCCGCAGGAAACCGCCGACAATCTGAAGAAACACGGCGGCTTCATTCCGGGTATTCGCCCTGGTGAACGCACTGCACAATACATCGACAAGGTGCTGATGCGG